>JAYUXX010000143.1:0-1944 GCA_043752765.1 Saprospiraceae bacterium
GTCAGCCTGGCAATTGGTATGATAGGTTATCATTTCACTGCGGATCTTGACTGGGTCAGATCGTATCACAATGCCACGATGATACTTGCAGGTATGGGTGAGATCGACGACATGCCAAATAATGGAGCAAGAATTTTCTCAGGATCTTATGCGTTATTCAGTGGAGTTGTGTTTCTGTCTACCGTTGCCGTAATGTTTTCTCCACTTATACACAGGATTTTGCACAAAATGCATCTGGAAAATTCTAAAGAAGAATAAATAATCCTGATAATGAATTTGACAAGCCCTAAAAGATGAAACCGTTCCATAGTTTTATAGTATGAAATTATAGTCACAGAATTATACGAATGTTTAAGAATACGATTGATTTCATGTACGCTTCCCGTCTCATCATATTTATGATGATTGGTTTTATCTTGCCCGAATACGTATCTGCTCAACCTGAATCACCATATCATTTAAGGGCCGACGAAATCGTCCCGATGTGGGTTCACAAGATGTATGAGCCAGATCCAGATCCCGGAGAGGTGATGAGTTTATATGATGAGTATTATCGCAACCATCCGTTAGTAAAAAATCAACACACACAATTTTACAAGCGCTGGATTTCGGGACTTAGTAAAGTAGTAACTCCGGACCCGGTCAATGACCCTGTATATCTGCAAAAATATTTTTCCCAAAAACAACAGAGATTACCAGCGAACTGGATGCCCATCGGACCTATAGATTGGGATCATGAAGCTGCAGGAAGAAGTTATGCGCCTGGCTCTGCACATGTCTATACGGTCGAACAGTCTTCTTCTAATCCGGATATATTATTTGCAGGAACAGCAAATGCGGGAGTATGGAAAAGTGAGGACCATGGAAATTCATGGGAGGGGATGACAAATGATTTTTTAATTGGAAGCGTTACGGCTCTGGAAATTCACCCTGCGAATCCGGATATTGTCTATGCAGAGATTTTGTCAAGCATTTACAAAACCGTCAATGGAGGTTCAAGCTGGAATCCAACGGGCAATGCCGCGTTTCAAACTCTGTCTCTTGATGTCAAAGATCTGAGGGCACATCCCGAAGAGGCTAATCGTGTTTTTGCAGCAACAAGCGGCGGATTTTTTAGAACGATTGATTCAGGAACAGGATGGACAAATATTTTTTCCGGTGACATACTCGAGGTAGAATTTCATCCCCTAAATCCGGATACCATCTATATCGTTCGCAAAGTCGGCATGACAACTGAGTTTTTCAGATCATTGAATGGCGGGAACACATTTACACAGTTTACATTGGGGTGGCCAAGTCCTAATGTTTCGATAGGAGAGCATCAGGAGAGAACAGAGTTAGCGGTAACTCCCGATGCACCGGATAATGTATACGCTTTGGCAACAGGATCTGCAAATGGGGGTAGTGGATTGTATGGCGTTTACAAGAGCACAAACCTGGGACTGAATTGGACATTCACATGCTGTGGCCCTGGCCCTGGTGGTCCACCCAGTCTTTCGAATCCCAATCTGATGGCCTGGAGCGATCAGGGACTTGATGATGGAGGACAATATTATTATGACCTTGCCTTTGGTGTCAGTCCTTTTAACAAAGATTCTATTTGGGTATGTGGTGTTAATCTTTGGGTGTCAGGAAATGAAGGAACTTCCTTCGTTTGTCCGAGCGCATGGAGTCATTCATATAAACCTAACTATGTACATGCTGACATTCATGAACTACAGTATGTCGAAGCGACAGGAGAATTGTGGGTGGCCGGAGATGGGGGAATATTTTATTCGGATGACAGAGGTGCAAATTTTCACCGGAAAAATGTAGGCATTCTTGGATCTGATTTTTGGGGTTTCGGACAAGGGCATTGGAATGGTGATATTATGTTAGGTGGTGCTTATCATAATGGGACATTTTTAAAGGAGAATAATATTTATAACAATGGATGGATTTGTA
>JAYUXX010000144.1:0-11568 GCA_043752765.1 Saprospiraceae bacterium
AAAATTATCATCTCGATGGAATTGCTCCATTTACATTATTGATTTTTGAAAACGATTCCTTCACTCAACTTATTTGGGACAGTAAACAAAAGCATATCACTTCATTAGCAAAGGATATCCCACAGATCTGGTCATCGGTGACCTTATATCCTCCGCAGGTTCGTGCCATGCGAAAATATCATTTTGAAAAATGGCTCTCAGAGCGTTCGGAATATTCGCGTGAAGCAATTATTGAATTTCATCAGATGCCTACAGGTGATTTAGAAAATGATTTCATTATGAATCGAAATGAAATTGTGAAAACTCTCTCGATCACGAGTATAGCTCTGAAACCATCTGCAGGTTCGATACTTCATCTTGAACTGGAAAAAAACAGTCGTGAAGAAATCCTGGTGAAATATGAATAGCGAAACTACTGTATATCAGGCTCCTCATACCAGACCTTTTACTGCCATAGGACGTAGGTTGCGCCGGTTTCATATCATCACCTCAAATTGGGAGTATTGGCCGCTGTACATATTCAATATTCCGGTTGTCATCAATTGGTTATGGCAGTCTGTTAAATCACGGGATCTTTTCTTTTTTACACTTACAAATCCCGGTATTCCAACCGGAGGGTTTTTTGGCGAATCCAAATCCTCCATTCTTCAACATATTCCCGATGAATTCAAGCCAGTTACTGTACTCTGGGAGGCTCCGGTAAACGAAGAAGAAATTGAAGACCTTTTTATGAAATCGGGGCTCTCGTTTCCCATTATTGTAAAGCCTGAAATCGGAGAAAGAGGATGGCTCATATCGCGCATTAATTCAATGCAGCAATTAAAAAATCATATAAAGACCCATGCCATTGACCTTATACTTCAATCCTTTATAGACTGGCCGCTGGAACTTAGTATAATGGTATACAAGCTGCCTGATGGTAGCAAGGCACAGGTCACCTCCATTTGTCAGAAAGAATTCCTGCATGTAAAAGGAAATGGAACATCAACTGTCGAACAACTGATCCTATCGCAGGATCGGGCATTTCTTCAATACGAAAGTTTAAAATTAAAATTAGGAGATCGGCTTTATGATGTGTTAGCACCTGCGGAATATGTATTGCTCGAACCTATAGGAAACCATTGTCTGGGAACAAAATTTTTGAACCGTAGTGATGAGATTGATGATTCGATCAACTCCGTTATGGTCAGATTACTGAGTACAATGCCTGATGTGCATTATGGAAGATTTGACATGAAAGTGAAGTCGTGGGATGAATTACGCAATGGTACCGGGATCGCGGTTCTGGAATTTAATGGTGCCAGCAGTGACCCGGCACATATTTATGATCCGGGTTATTCTATTGTCCAGGCTTACCGGGATATCTTTCAACACTGGAGTATTATGGCAAAGATTGCGGCACAAAACCTTAAGACAGGAAAAAAGCCGATCGGATTTAAAAAAATAATATCAGCTTTAGTTATATATTTTCGGTACAAAAGAGCTAATTAACTAACGATTGGGTTTTCTCATCCATTTTGCGTGGGGCTGGTTATGCGGCTTCTTAGGAACGCTTCCCTTCGGGACGATAAATGTTTCTATTGCAGAAATGGCGATCGTAAGAGGAACGCGGGTAGCCATTTCAATGGCAATGGGTGCTGCGATCGTTGAGTTTGCCCAGGCCTATATTGCGCTTACGTTCTACCATATTCTGACGCATAATGAAGAAATGGAAAGGACGATCATCGTCATCTGTATTCCGCTCTTCCTGCTTGTAGGTGTGTATTACATTTTAAAGAAAAATCATACTGTACATAAGCCCACCCGCAAGGCAGCTAATGTCATTGGCGCAGCAAAGGGAATTGTTCTAAGTTCGATCAACCTCATTGCCATTCCATATTATGTTTTTATCGGAGGCTACCTTGCTTCTGCTAATTACATCATTTTGAAACCAGATCTTATCGCAGCTTATTCTACCGGTGTGGTGGCAGGGTCTTTCCTTACATTCTTTATCTACGCCAAACTCGGTCAGGTTATTAAAAAGAAGAGTGAGAAGATGAGCCGCTATGCAAGTAAGGTGGTGGGAATGATTTTTATTGCCATTGCAATCAGCCAGGCTGTAAGATATTATTGGTAAGGATTATTATTTTGTTTGTGTGACTTGGGATAATGCTATCCACGCACACGAACTTTCATTCCATTAGCGTGGAAATTAATTATCTGATGTTTCCTGACGAGAATCAATGAATTAGTAATGTTCTTTTCAATCGTATCCATCCCCACTGCACGAATGTGTGGCAACTCCGCAGAACGCATTCAAATTTCAGCCCACGGTTCTCTGACAAATATTGATTCTTTTCCCTCACTCTATATAAGTCCTCGTCCTGTCGTGATCTGGAAACCTTTCGATTATGACTCTACCAAAAAATATGCAGTCCTTTACATGCACGATGGCCAAATGTTATTTGACAGTACTACAACGTGGAATAAAAAGGAATGGGAAGCAGATGAAACAATGAGTCGATTGTTTAGAGAAAATAAAATACGAGACGCTATTGTCATTGGTATTTAGAACAATGAACTAAGAGACGCTGAATATATACCCCAGGTCATTTTTGAAAACTTACCTACTGAATCAAGATTAAATCAGGAAGCGATTTATCTCCTCGGAAAACCGGGATCGGATGCTTACCTGAGATTCATTGTTGAAGAATTGAAACCATTTATTGATCAGCATTATTCGACCTCACCGGATGCAGACAATACGGTTATCATGGGATCAAGTAAAGGAGCGCTAATTTCTCTTTACGCTATTTGTGAGTATCCGGAAATCTTTGGAGGAGCGGGATGTATCTCAACACACTGGCCAATAGTAATGCCAGGTTTTGAAACGTCTTTTGATCTTCCGGCCGCTTTCCGTGAATATCTCGAAACTCATTTACCCTCTCCGAAAAATCACAGGATCTATTTTTGATCATGGTGATGAAACCCTCGATAGGGTTTACAAGCCTCACCAGATTTTAGTGGATTCTATAATGATCAGACATGGTTACACGCCGAAGAACTGGATGACTAAATAATTTCCGGGAGAAGATCATTCGGAAGCAGCCTGGGCCCGGAGGCTTTCAATCCCGCTAAAGTTTTTGCTTTCCAAATAATGGCAAATCAAAAAGATTTGTCATCTCGACAGTTTAGCTGGTTAATGATTAATCAGAATGTATGAGGGCAAGCAACTCTTTTACAATTTGACTCGACTGAGTCCATAGAATAAAATGATTCTCATCTTCAAAAACAAGTGTTCGGACTGAATCCACATTTACCAATTTATCTTTCGCAAGCTGAAGATTTTTGAATGGCACTAAAATATCTTTAGTTCCGTGCATAATGGATGTCGGTACTTTGATGAAATGCCAGTCATCGTCAATCATCCTTAAATCCTGACGTAGAGTGATCAGCTCTTCATTTGAGACGCGCATTGCAAAGGGCAACAAAATTCTGATAAAAGGAAGATCAAGCCATTTTCTCCAACCTCCTTTAGGTTCCATTTCGTAGGTGACTGAACCTGCAATAATCCCAAGCCCCGCGACTAATTTTGGATGATCTATTGCAGTTTGTACAATGATAGGCCCTCCATAACTATGGCCGACTAACCAATATCGTTCATACTTTAATTGTTTCATGATCTCAGAAAGAATAGCTGCCTGGCCTCGCAGAGATGGAAGTCCCATGCCAAAATCAGAATGACCAAACCCGGGACGGTCATAAACAATAAGATCAGCAACAGATAAAAGTGAATCATTGTGCATATAGGTCAGGTATGCATCTAACGCTCCCGGAGAGCCATGCACAAATACAATGGCCTGCTTTTTCTTTATTGTGTCGCTGGAGGTATGCAAATATGTGATATGCCGTGATGCAATTGAGAGGGTGTCAATTTTTTTTTGAATTGCATATGCATGTAGCTCACCCAATATCTGATCATCAGATTTGCGCATCTTCATCGAACCCGTTAGTTTCATCAAAATGAGAGAGGCAACAGGTAATAGAATAAGGGCCAAAATTGTCCATCGGGCCCATCGCAAAAATCTGGATAGTCGTTTATTCACTCAGGATGGGCTTCAGGCTTTGTGGTAGTTGCACACCTTCCATCCAGTCTCTGGCTTCCTCGCATGTATTGGGTCCAGATAACAGCGGCCCAAAAAACACGCGGCCACTTATTTTTTTCAATCTGAATAATCGAAAGAAATGAGGAATGAAGGTATGATCATCAATAAAAGGCACCCGGGAACTTTCGTAAGTAATGGCAATTGGCTGAACAGGGACGTTAGCCAAATGTGCGGCTTCAAATGAACGAGGTTTGAAAGGAAGGGTTCCCGGGCCTGCCGAAGTTGTACCCTCTGGAAAAACAAGAATGGAAATACCTTCATCTAACGCTGTCCGAATTGCAATAGCAGTTTCTAACCTGCTTGTTTTTTTGTCCCGTTTAACAAAAATGGATCCGGCAAGGTAACCGGCAAGTCCGATCAATGGCCAGCGTTTAAGTTCAGCTTTGGCTACCACGTTAGCCTCAACCTCTGTCAGGATTACAAAAGGATCTACATATCCAATATGATTTGCTACATATAGGCAGGTTCCCCGATAAGGCTCACCTATAACTTTCAACTGCATACCCATCATGGCCGGTACATGACTCAACCATCGTCGACGCAAACGCGCACCCGCAAACCTCTTAGGCTTGCCGAATGAAACAACAACCACAAATCCAATGATGTGGGTAATTGTAGAAATTGCAAAATAAAAGAATCGCCAAATGGCCAGAATCCATCCGAGCATGCAGCAAAGTAAGCTGTTGTTGCCGATAATTTTATAGTCATGAGTATAAGTTATTTGATCTTTAAAAATGAAGTCATTTTAACAATGCTTACCGCCAAACCGGTAAATTGCGTTTTAACCCTTTAAAGAGTAGAATTTTTTCCTGCAAAAAGAACGTTATTATGCGCCAAAACCATCGAATAATTCTACCATCCACAGGAAAATCATTCATTCGCCTCGGTCATGGACACATGAACCCATTAATCCGGTTTGAAGCAGTTTTTAGTCAGACTGCACCCCAAAACGGTATACTTAAACACGAAGTAGGTATTTTTTCTCCTTCAAACTGACGTCCTTTGCTATCACCAAAGAGGTTCTATGAAGGAGGTTTTCGTATGGGGTTTTAATCACTATTTATTGGGTATTCATGAACGAAGTAGCGTGTCTATCGATGACCTGACTCAACAAAGATTATATACCCAGGCTAAAACCCATCAGATTTCTTCTTTTTGTATTCTAAACACTTGCAATAGGACAGAAATTTATGGTATTGGTGATGTGGAAGTGGTACAGGAGATATTTTTTAATACCCATCCTGACGCTCTGCCTCTTAAACCTAAAGTCAAATTTCTGACGGGTGAGTCTGCTATTGAACATCTATTGAAGGTAGCTTCCGGACTGGATTCACAAATATTAGGAGAATCGGAAATATTAGGTCAGTTTAAGGCAGCTTTCAAAACAGCTAAAACCCACAATTTGCTCAATGGCTACATGGAGCGGTTGTCGAATATCAGTGTTCAGGCAGCTAAAGAAATTAAACATAGTACAGGTTTATCTTCCGGTATCATGTCTTTTTCCTATGCAACTATTAACCTGTTGCTGGAAAGCAAAATCCCAAAACATGCCCGAATTTTGATGATCGGGACGGGCTCTTTGGGAAAAAATATTGCAAAAAATATACCCACTTATTTTCCCGGCAATCCACTCTATTTAACGAATAGGACTATACAAAAGTCTCAACAGTTGGCGGATGAATTGAATTGTCAAGTTCTGGATTTTGATCATTTGTCAACAGAAATTGGAACCTTTGATGTGATCATTAGTACCATTGGAAATGTAAAGACGGGCTTGATTCATAATTCTAGTTTTCCAAAGGATGATTTAAAAATTATTATAGACTTATCCATTCCATCGGTGATTGACCCGGAAGTTGCCAACCGCAAGTCCGTCATTTTCTATAGTCTGGATCATGTTTCCAATGTCATCAATCAGGCTTTTGCACAACGCCAGCAGGAAGTTCCCTTTGCTGAACAAATCATCCATCGATATATTCATGAATTCAAAGCATGGGACAATCTTGCTCAGAAAAGTGGTAGTATTCTCCAATGGAAAAAAATGATGGAGGTCAGTTCAAGTCAATGTCCTCACCTGGCATCCTTAGACGAAAAACAACGGCATATTTCGCTCCAAAAGAGTATTTCACAATTTGTCCTTTACATTAAATCCAATACAGATGATTTCGATCACGATGATAAAGAGGTAATTCAAAACTACCTCGCCACTTTGGGTCGCGAACCGGCCGGAAGTATATGTTTCGAGGATTGTCCCATCGAATCGAAACCTTGTCCGGCATGTCCGAGATAAGAAGGTTAGGCACCCGGAAGAGTCCCTTAGCGATCTGGCAAGCCACCTACATCCAGGGCTTGTTAAAACAAAAAGGTTTTCTTACCGAAATCGTGTTTATCCAAAGTGATGGAGAATCAGATTTAATTACACCACTGTATGAATTTGGTATACAAGGCATTTTTACTAAAGCCTTAGACTCTGCCTTACTAAATAATCAGATTGATATTGCAGTTCATTCATTGAAAGATGTCCCTACACAGTTACCTCAGGGATTAATGCTTGCATCCACTCCGCATAGAGGAAGCCCACATGATGTGCTTGTATATAAAAATCCGTCCAGGGTGCCTGAACAATGCATTGACTATACTATAGCCACAAGCAGTTTGAGAAGAAAAGCACAATGGTTAAATCGATATCCCACACACCATACAGAGATCTTAAGAGGAAACATAAATACACGTTTGGATAAACTGCTTTCGAATTCTACATGGGATGGGGCATTATTTGCTGCAGCGGGAATTGATCGCATCAACCTGGAAACTCCTCACCAATTAGTTCTGGATTGGATGCTGCCTGCACCTGCTCAGGGAGCCCTGGCGGTAGTTTGCCGTGAAGAAGATTCGGAAATACTGGATATGTGCCAGATGATCAATCATGAGGATACGATGCTCACTACATCGACAGAACGAATGTTTCTAAAAACATTGATGGGAGGATGTTCTGTACCTATTGCTGCCTATGCGGTGATCCAGGATGACCACCTTCATTTTCAGGGCAATGTATTATCGCTTGATGGTAAATTAAAAGCAGAAGTACAACTCGATGTTCTAAAATCTCAAGCCCAAGGGGCAGGCATCGAGGCTGCAGAAAAACTTATGGCCAATGGCGGCTATGAGATTATGAATTCTTTCAAATAATGGAAACTAATCTCATGTCAAGTCCTATACATATCGTTTGTTCCAGATCCGTAACTCCCTTACTTAAATCAGAAGCCAAAAGCAAAGGCATTATTATTCATGATCATGACTTTCTTCGAATTAGCTATACCGATCAAATAAGTATAGCTGAAATGTTGATGACTAATCTGCAACCGCTTGTATTTACCAGTGTAAAAGGAGTAGAAGCAGTTGTCAATTATATTCAAAAGTATGGGATCACCATGAAGATTAAATCTTGTTACGGGATACGCGGAAATACAATTGACAAGGCAGTACAAAACGGTTTTACACGTATAGCTGATGCCGAAAATGCAGCCGATTTAGCTCATGTCATCATTTCAAAAAAAGAAAAATCAGTTTTGCATTGTACGGCAAACTTCAGCAGACCTGAACTTTATAGTTTACTTCACAAGTCAGGGATAAATATTACGGTTTGTGAGGTATATCATAAGGAGATATACCCTGTAAAAGTGTCCCGGTTGGATGGTGTTATTTTTTTCAGCCCGTCCCAAATAGATTCATTTTTAAAAGCGAACGAACTGACTCCTATGACACCCGCATTTTGCATAGGCACTACAACGGCCAGTCATCTCTTCGCTCTGCATCATAAAAATATTATTACTGCGCTGCAAACCAATCAAGGAGCAATGTTTCAGACAGTATATGACTATTATAAAACAACAATATGACAGATCGCCCCCTTTTAATCAAAGCTCTTGCCGGCGAAAAAGTGGACCGCCCACCCGTATGGATGATGCGTCAGGCTGGTCGTTACTTACCGCAGTACCTCAAGCTTCGAAGTAAATACGATTTTTTTACCCGCGTGAGAACACCGGAATTAGCGTGTGAAATCACCCTCCAGCCTATTCAGATCATAGGCATGGATGCAGCCATTATTTTTTCAGATATTCTCGTAATCCCTCAAGCACTGGGTGTAGAGGTGTTGATGGTGGAGGACAAAGGACCTGTATTACCCAACATTATAAGTTCACAGATAGACATCGACAATCTTCAGTATCATGATGCTCCTGATCGACTACATTATGTATACGATGCTCTAAGGCTTACCAAAGAACATCTTCCTCCTGATATTTCCCTCATTGGTTTTGCGGGTGCTCCCTTCACTATATTATGTTATATGGTAGAAGGAAAAGGGAGCAAAACATTTGAAAAGGCTAAACGATTCTGCTTTACTCAACCTGCATTGGCACACGAACTACTATCCATTATTACCAATGTCACCATTGAATATCTAAAGCGGCAGGTAGCTGCAGGAGCCGACGTCATACAGGTATTTGATAGTTGGAGCGGTCTCCTGTCACACACTGATTTCAAACAATTCGCCCAACCCTATCTTGAAAAAATAGCTTCAGCTTTAAGTCCAATTGCACCGGTTATTCTTTTTCCGAAAGGGAGTTTTTATGCGCTGGAAGAACTGTCCCAATCTGCAGCGTCTGCCATTGGAATAGATTGGTGCATTTCACCACAACTAGCAAGGCAATTATCTCAAAACCAAATTACCCTGCAAGGAAATTATGATCCTTCTAAATTGTTTTTACCTATACCTGAAATTCAAAAGACTACACATCAAATGATAAGGGATTTTGGCTCCCAAAAATTTATTGCAAATCTAGGTCATGGGATTCTTCCCGGCACACCAGTAGATCATGCCAGAGCATTCGTGGATGCAGTTAAAAACTATCAAAACTGATCCATGAAAAGTTATAAGGATGCATTCACTCATTTTATAAATCAATTGCAAGATGATATTTGTCTTACACTTGAAACTTATGATGGTAAAGCAGCCTTTAAAAAAGATACCTGGATCAGAGAAGGAGGGGGAGGTGGCAAAACAAATATCATATCGGATGGCCGCATTATTGAAAAAGGAGGAGTCAATACCTCGGCCGTACATGGTGTATTACCGGAATCCATTCAAACATACCTCCAGGTAAACAGTCAACATTTCTTTGCGTGCGGCATATCAATTGTCATTCACCCCTTTAGCCCTTTTATTCCAACAGTTCATGCAAACTACCGTTACTTTGAATTGTACGATGATAGCGGAAAGTTAACAGATCAATGGTTTGCAGGAGGATCTGATCTGACTCCATACTATCTGTTTGAAGCGGATGCAATTCATTTTCATTCCACGCATAAAGAAGCTTGCGACAGATTTGATATTTTATTGTACGCTCGATTCAAAAATGCCTGCGACAGTTACTTCTACAATCATCATCGTTCTGAGGCACGCGGAATTGGAGGACTTTTTTTTGATTATTTAAGATCCATTGATGGACATGATGCCCAATTCTGGTTTGACTTTACAACTCATCTGGGGAATACATTTTTAAATGCATATCTGCCGATTTTGCAGCGCAGAAAGGATCATCCGTTTACTGAGGCCCAAAAACATTGGCAGGAAATCAGAAGAGGCCGCTATGTGGAATTCAATTTAATTCATGATAAGGGTACGTTGTTTGGTTTGAAAACCAATGGCAGGATTGAATCCATTTTTATGAGTCTGCCTCCAACTGTTCGGTGGGAATATGATTATAACGTTCACCCGGGAAGTGAGGAAGATAGATTATTACAGGTTTTAAAATCACCTTTAAATTGGGCCTGATCCATTTCAAGTAACTACAGATCATTAAACTTTTATATGATTCACCGTCCAAGAATACTACGACAATCTCCGGCCATTCGAAATATGGTGGCAGAGACCCGGCTGACACCGTCTGATTTGATTGCACCTCTTTTTATCATAGAAGGTGATGGGATAGAAGAAAATATTCCGTCCATGCCTGACTATTTTCGCAGAAGTTTAGATCTCACGATCAAAGAGACCGAATTGTTATGGTCTCTTGGTATTCAATGCATTTTACTCTTTATAAAATGCAAAGGTGAATTGAAAGATAATGCCGGGACCGAAGCTCTCAATCCAGATGGTCTCATGCAACGAAGTATTCGTGCTATTAAACAAACTGTTCCGGGCATGTGTATCATGACGGATGTGGCGTTAGATCCTTTTTCCAGTTTTGGTCATGACGGTATTGTGGATGGCTCTGAGATAGTGAATGACCCCACCATTGAATTGTTGGCTAAAATGGCACTGAGTCACGCCGAAGCGGGTGCTGATTTTGTAGCTCCCAGTGACATGATGGACGGCAGAATAGGTGCGATTCGTAAAGCCCTTGAAATTAGCGGATATCATAAAACAGGTATTATGAGCTATAGTGCAAAATATGCATCCTGTTTCTACGGGCCATTTAGAGATGCTTTAGATTCTGCACCTGGATTTGGTGATAAGAAAACATATCAAATGAATCCTGCTAATCGCATAGAAGCCATAAAAGAAACAATGCTTGATATCGAGGAGGGGGCGGATATTGTAATGATAAAACCTGCGCTATCATATCTGGATATCATACGTGAAATTAAAAATCAGGTTTCTGTCCCAGTAAGCGCCTATCATGTCAGTGGAGAATATTCCATGATTAAAGCAGCAGCACAAAGGGGGTGGCTCAACGAACAACAAGCCATGATGGAAACAACCTTATCCATTAAAAGGGCAGGTGCAGATTTAATTGCCACCTATTTCGCCAAAAATATTGCGGAACTTATTGCTTGATCCTATTTATATGAAACAAGACAGTAAATATCTTCACAGCAGACAACTTTTCGAAAGAGCAAAGCTGAGTATTCCCGGCGGAGTCAATTCTCCGGTAAGAGCATTTAAAAGTGTTGGTGGTGAGCCTGTGTTTATGCAACGTGCGAAAGGGGCTTATCTATACGACGCAGATGGTCATGAGTACGTGGATTACATCAATTCATGGGGTCCGATGATATTAGGTCATTCTCATCCGGAAGTGGTAGATGCATTGAAACGGCAGGCGATGGAAGGAATTACATACGGCACCCCAACTGAGGCAGAATCGCATATTGCTGAATTAATAAAACTCATGGCGCCAAATGTCGACTTGATTCGATTGGTTAACAGTGGCACTGAAGCGTGCATGAGTGCACTTCGATTGGCGCGAGGATATACAGGAAGAAATAAATTCATCAAGTTCGAGGGATGTTATCACGGACATGCGGATCCATTTTTAGTGAAGGCAGGTAGTGGTGTGGCTACGCTCAATATTCAAAATGTAGCTGGTATTACTCCTGGGACAATGGCTGATACTCTAATAGCTTCATTCAATAATTTAGC
>JAYUXX010000145.1:0-11551 GCA_043752765.1 Saprospiraceae bacterium
GGGAAATAACATTTAGCCAACGACTGCATGCTATTACCAATCAAGGTTTGGAAAAATCTGGATCTTCGATACAGACTTTTTGTCTCCTCACCACGACCAGATTTAAAAAGACCCTCTAATGCAGCTCCAAAACCATAATAACCCGGGACATTCTGTTTTAATTGACTCCATGATCCAACAAAAGGAATCGCCCTAAGGCTCTCTAATGTCAAAGTGCCAACACCACGTTTATCGGGACGACTACCAATATTGGACTCACCATAGTAAGAAAGCGTTCCATTTTCCTGTAGGTAAGGTAGAAAGTCCGTATGTGTTTTTAAGGCCACATAATGATGATATGCGGAGTCGGCCATCTCATTTATAAGAGCTCGTTGATCCGGAGTCCAATCTGGTGTATGTTCTGGATATAGATCATTTTCTATACCCGCTGTGAGTAGTTGTTCCAGATTGTAAATGGCCAGGTCATTACTTCCAAAATTTGAACTGATCGTCTGTCCCTGGATAGTGAGTTGAACTTCTTTGTTCTCAATCGTAGATCCAAGTGATGAATAAAACTTATGGGTATTTCCACCACCACGTGCAGGTGGCCCACCCCGGCCATCGAAGAATATTACTTTGATCCCATGTGATCTCGAAGTTCGGGTCAATTCTTCTTTACAGGTATATATAGACCAATTGGCTTTAACATATCCACCATCTTTAGTCCCATCCGAAAACCCAAGCATGACGGTCTGAATTTGCTGACGAGCATTTAAATGTTCCTGGTATGGTTTGAATTGATACAACTGCTGCATCACTTCAGTTGCATGTAACAGGTCATCAATCGATTCAAATAATGGAACTATGTCAAGTTCATCAGGATCTTCACCGTAAATCCATTTGGCGAGAGTTTGCACAGTAAATATGTCAAGTGCGTGACGTGAATTGCTGATTACATATCGATGACATGCCTTAACTCCATTTGCAGCCTGAATCTCGTGAATTGCCTGAATGGATTTGATTATATCCTTAGAGATGGGATCATTGGTGACAGATTGATCGACACGCCAATCGCATGTAATGAGGTAATTCATTTTTTCCGCGATACTTCCAGCCTTATATTTCTTTAATGATATTGCCCCTGCTTTTTGCCCAATGATTTCTTCAATTAATGCTTCATGCTTGCGACTTTCCTGGCGAATATCGAGGCAAGCAAAATGAAATCCAAAGATCTCAACTTTTGTGATTAATAGTTCAAGTTCACCAGCAAATAGATTGTCGTGGTGTTCTGCTAAAGTTTTCCGGATAGCATTCAAATCTTCCACCAGTTGTTGGGATGAAGCATATCCGTCCTTGCTGTGAAAGATCGTCCCACCCAGTTTAGATCCGATAGCCGTTATCTGCTCATAGATGTGTTGAAATGTGAGGCGGCGCCTCAATCTTTGAATGTCCTTTTCATAACATCTTAAAATCGATTGCCTCAGCATCGATGCCGTCTCGATTGTGATGTCCGCAGTCACATTGGGATTGCCGTCCCTGTCACCTCCGGGCCAAAATCCAAGGTCAATAATATCCTTATGGGGTAATGGCTGATAAATCAGACCTTCGATCTTCGTAACAATTGTCGGAATCGCATTATAAAAAACTTTACGTAAAAACCATATCAGGCTACGGGCCTCATCCAAAGGAGAAGGTTTTAGTCTGTTGACAAATGGTGTCTTTCCTAATTGGAGTAATAAATCATTGATCTGGAAAATATCGTTTTTCTTAATAGCATCCGATAGGTCAGTAATAATACCCAGTACCGGTCCGGGATAGAATTGTGTTGGGTGAGCTGTGAGAACTATCCTCAAACGATAATCGGATAGTTTTTGAATTAGTTTCTCAATAAGATTGTTTGAGCGCACCTTTGAAACCATATCAATTGCAGTTCCGGGTCCTTCCAGATCGTGGATCTGATCAAAAGCTGCATCTTCAACAGCATCAAAGAGAACCACTTGCCGTTCGATATATTTGATAAAATTGAACAATACAGAAATCCGATCCTTTTGATCCAGATCTGGAATAAATTCATTAAAAAAAGCATCAATAATTTCTCGTGGATTTCCTCCCGACTTGTACCGGTCAAGACATGCCTCAGTCAGCAGGGGTAATAATATCCCTGTCTGATGAATCAGATCAAACGGAAGCCTGAGAAATAAGCTGTTAAACAAGTGGTATTTCGTACCGACATGCCGATCAAATTTTTTTAGAACAGATTGATCCATACTTGTTTCAAAGATACTGGCTACAAATCAATTTTTTCATTGAAGGCTTTTTCAGATTATCCCGGCACTTGATGAGATAAAACTGATCAACGCTTGTTAAGGGAGCACTAACAGAAAACAACAGTTCCATACTTATTACCTTGCACTATGGATTGGGATTCCACATTGAATGGGTTTATTTCTTATCTCACATTAGAGAAAGGCCTTTCCGGCCATAGCATTGAAGCGTATGAGAGAGATGTTCGGCGTATGGCGCTGTACGCTTCAAGAGACCTTGGTATCATGTCTCCGGCCAGTATTGAACCAAATCATCTCGAGCAATATATTCAGGTCCTGAATGAAGTGGAGATCAGTCGTCGCTCGCAGGCGAGAATGTTATCAGCAATCCGTTCCTATTTTCAATATCTCATTATTGAGGACATCATGATGGTGGATCCTACAGAGCTGATATCGGGCCCGCGACTGGATAAATATCTGCCTGAAGTATTGAGCTATGAGGAGATTATTCGGATCATCGAGGGAATCGACAGAAGTCATCCGCAAGGCACACGAAATGTAGCGATTATCGAAACATTATATGCGTGTGGATTGCGTGTCTCGGAGTTGACGGGATTGCGGATCAGTCATATCTACAAGGATATGCAGATGATACGAGTCATTGGGAAAAATAATAAGGAGAGACTTGTCCCCATTGGAGAAAAAGCCCTCCACCAAATTAGTCTCTATCTGGAAGGCGATCGAAATGGTATGATGAATATTGACCCTTCTGCAAAGGATATTTTGTTTCTGAATCGCCGGGGCAAACAATTATCCCGCGTGATGGTATTTAACATTATCAAAGCAGCGGTTGCAGATGCCGGTATTGCGAAAACGATTTCGCCTCATAGTTTCCGTCATTCATTCGCTACTCATCTGGTAGAAGGAGGTGCTGATCTGCGAGCTGTACAGGAAATGCTAGGGCATGCGAGTATTACCACCACTGAAATTTATACGCACTTAAATGCTGATTTTTTAAGAGAAACGATGAATGCGTTCCATCCGCTTAATAAATTCAGAACGATCGGGTGATCGGGTGATCGGGTTATGGAGTGATCGGGTGATCGGATCATTCGCCGCTACATGGAGTTTGCTCCTGCAGCCAACAAGATTCCCTTCTGGTATTTCTGTGGTTGTTGGAGCAACCTCCGAACAACGGCAACAGTGGCTAATTGAGTGTACTTTATGCGAAATTATCTTCTGTGTTCTCCGTGCGAAATCAAAATAGTGGGGTGATCGAGTGTGTTCCGAGTTCCCTGCGTTCAATATCTTTACCCAATGTTCATTTCCTTCAGGATTAGATCTTTTGCCCTTCTAACCGGTATTCTCTTCCTTATCATAAGCTGTGCAAGCCCAAAGGCCCCCACGGGTGGTGTAGCTGACACGGCCCCTCCTGCTATCATTGAAGAGGAATCCACTCCCAATCGCCAGACCAACTTTCAGGAAGATGAGATTATTCTCATTTTTGATGAGTGGGTCACACTAAAAGATGTCTACAATCAACTTATTGTTTCTCCTATCATGCCTGAGGAACCAGAGATAAAACAAAAAGGGAAAGCGATTGTGATCACTCTACCCGACAGTCTTCGCGACGAGACAACCTATAC
This sequence comes from Saprospiraceae bacterium, assembly GCA_043752765.1. Lineage (GTDB taxonomy): Bacteria > Bacteroidota > Bacteroidia > Chitinophagales > Saprospiraceae > Opimibacter. The sequence goes on from JAYUXX010000145.1 coordinate 3,890, forward strand.
CATCAATTTTGGAGATGCCATAACCGATCTCAATGAGGGGAACGTACTTGACAATTATGTTTTTGTGTTTTCAACAGGTGCATCGTTGGATTCCATTAAAATAAGTGGTGCCGTCATCGATGCGGTTACGCTGAAACCGGCAGATGATATATGGGTCATGTTGTATACCATCGGAGAAGACAGCGCTGTCTACAAACGCAAACCGGATTATATCGCAAAATCGAATGAGACAGGCAATTGGAATATGTCATTTTTGCCTGCAGATAGTTTTGACATTGTTGGGTTGAAAGATCTGAATGTGAATTTCCTCTTTGACCAAGAAGGTGAATCAATTGGCTGGCTTAATGATCCGATTTATACGGGTGACGAATTCCTTGAAGTACCACCTATCTACATTTTTCCACGTGAGAATAGAACTGTGATAAAAGAAGTGATTCATGTTTCACCCGGGTATATGAAAATAATTGTTGATGCACCTCTTCCCAAACCAGTTCCTGTTTTACTTCCCGAAATAGATAGTTCAAAAACATTGTGGAGTGGTGATACACTCAATGTTTGGTATGATCCCCGTGTAAACTATACAGGTTATGTTGTTCTTGAAAATGATTCAACAGTTGTAAGAGCATCGACACAACCTTCGAACCAAAGTCAACCTTTAAGCATAAAACCAATTACGGGACGTCTCAAGCCCGGAGGTAAGATGAACTTTATTTTAAATTCTCCTGTGGCCTCGATTGATACATCCCGCATCTTATTGCAACACGATTCATTAGGTAGAATTCCATTTCAAATAGAGCGGGATTCAAATGATATTCGCAAGATCCTTGTTTCCGGTCCGTGGGTAGGTGAGTTTCGGTACCCTATTATTTTTTATCCCGGGGCCATAACAGATTTTTGGGGCCGTGTGAATGATACCGTCAGGCATTCATTTGTTGTAAGTGGTGCAGATCAGTTCGGTGACCTCACCATGTCGATTGATAGCCTTGATCCCACTAAACAGTATGTGATCATTTTGAAAGAGGGTGAACAGATCAATGATACCTTTGTTGTTGAAAACTCTTCAAGTGCCCAGATCGTAAAGCAAGGATTGCACCCGGCAAAATATATCATAGAAGTGATTGAAGATTTAAACAGGAACCGGGGGTGGGATACAGGAAGTTATGAACGCAGGAGACAGCCAGAACGTAAATTGATTTTTACTCCGGAAAATTTGCGGGCGGGATGGGAACAAGAAGTAAAAATGATCTGGAAAAAATGATTCGTTTTAAAAAATTATTACCCTCTAATAGAAAAATGCAATGAAACTTTGGACTGATTCACTTGTGAAGTACTATGGAAGACGGAAAGTAGTTGATCATGTGTCGATTGAAGTTTCCAGAGGTGAGATTGTTGGATTACTTGGCCCGAATGGAGCCGGTAAGACGACAACGTTTTATATGGTTGTTGGATTTATCAAACCGAATGAAGGACATGTCTATCTCGAGCAGACCGAAATAAATGATCTGCCGATGTATCGCAGGGCAAGACTGGGTGTTGGATATCTTCCGCAGGAGCCTTCCGTTTTTAGAAAATTAAGTGTAGAGAATAATCTGAAAGCAGTGTTGGAACTAAGCCATTATAAACCTGCTGAACAAAAAGAGCGCCTTGAAATATTGATTGAGGAATTTGGTCTGGAAAAAGTTCGTCGCAATGTGGGTGATAGTTTATCTGGTGGAGAACGCAGGCGTACAGAGATTGCAAGGGCTTTAGCAACAGATCCTAAATTTATTCTGCTTGATGAACCATTTGCTGGAATTGACCCAATTGCGGTGGAAGACATACAGCAAATCGTCGCCACGTTGAAGAATAAAAATATCGGCATCCTGATTACAGATCACAACGTTCAGGAAACACTCTCCATCACGGATCGGGCTTATCTGATGTTTGAAGGTAAAATATTGAAAGCAGGTACAGCAGAAGAGCTTGCAGAGGATGAGATGGTACGAAAAGTTTACCTGGGCCAGAATTTTATTTTGAAAAAACGTCAGATGATATGAGGGTCATTTATTTTCTGGCTGTATTTATAATTTTAGTTTCCTCTTGCACAGCGAGGCCTGTTGAACCTTCACGAGCGAGCAGGCATACAATTGATACCCTCTTTCAGCAAAACATTCTTGTACTGCAAAGTGAGGTAGATTCGATCTGTAAAGCCCGGTACCAAATAATTTATGCGGCCGCAGTGGACTCGTTGATGGCTGTTAGAAAATTGGAAATGAATATACTTGTCCAATGAAAAAATTTGGCTTGTTTACGATTTATGTTGCATTGATGTGCACGAATATTTCATGTAAGGAAAAAGTCACGCAAGAAGGATTGATCCAATCTGCACTCATTCTCAAAATTCAACAATGGAGAGAAGCTCAGTTAAAGACCTGTGAAGAAAAAGCTACTGTTGCCGCAGAAGCATTTGTTGATTCCATACTTGTCGTCAACTCTTTGCCTACTAAACTCGATACGATTCCAAAAGATCTTAAACCGATGAAACCACCGAAACCTTACTTTAAAATAAAACCGGATAGTGTGGTTGTGGGAGATATTAAGAAAGACATTCAGTTTTAGATACCGGATGCCATACTGGATATTGGTTGGATGCCGGATGCCGGACTCCAGATTTTGTGTTTCACCTAAATACCTAATCAATGGAGAACACATATCCCATAAAATCCAAACCCCTAAAATCGGAAATCCAAAATCATAAATCGTAAGCGCTTTGCCCCGGGGTTTTCGGATGAATAAAAAGTAGCGTAGCGGAATAAATGAAAGCAGAAACACAGGGGAGATACTGGCCAATTGAGGACACAGTCCGAGACGTGAAGTGAAGGGGTAAAAAAGCGACTCAGCAACATCGTAAATCGGCAATCCAAAATCCAAAATCGGCAATCCGAAATCGGCAATCAATTGACTTCTTCCCAAAATTTATGCAATTTCCTGTTTATCTTTTTCACTCTCCATTCGGGATAGGTAGATGTAGAAAGTTTGACGAAAAGAAAACTAAATCCACCGCGGGAAAAATTATTTGGAAAAGGAGCAGGTACTCGTTTCATATTGCGATCATAGATAATCAATGCATCATTTTTGCTTTCCTCTGATTTTTCAAATGACAGATAATAGACCGGTTGTTTCCCTAGTTCGTCGAAGGAAATTTCTGATCCATCCAGCCTGTAAAAATGAGCTTTTGACAAATTCCGGCTTTCATGATCATAGAAATAAGCCACTTTTGAAAAATCATACAGGTTTTGAAATCCTCTGATATAATCTAACCTTACACTATCCCGTTGATACAGTGCTTCGTCCAGCAGCATCTGAAGTCGTTTTTTATTGCCGTCTTCACCACTTCTGGAAATCATAGACGTAAGCGTATCAATTTTAGATTTATAAGCAGGAAAGCGCACGACCAGAATGCCTTCCTTTAGTTCCCGAATGGCCTGAAGAGGTTCCTGGGCGGAAAGTTGAACACTATTAATCGAAAGAAACAGTATACCTATCAAAGAAAGAAACCTATAAGTCTTTATCATGTTGATTAAACGTATTCGGAGACAGATGATTTGCGACATAGATTTTATTTTCACACTGCGATAAAAATACAACGACCATATGCAAGCCAGCGTAGATATTGAATCACTAAGTCAGGAGATATACAATGAAAGTGCCTTTGTAGATAGAATTTTGGAAGCGAGTGGGCGGGTCATCGTTGGCCAGTCCTATATGATCAGCCGGTTGCTATTGGGTTTATTGGCAGATGGCCATGTTTTATTGGAAGGTTTACCTGGACTTGCCAAAACACTTTCCATCAAAACCCTCGCTTCCTGCATTGATGCCAGCTTCAGTAGAATCCAATTTACGCCCGATCTTCTGCCGGCGGATATCCTGGGCACAATGATATACAATCCAGCTTCCAGCCAGTTTTCCGTTCGACAAGGGCCAATTTTTGCCCAATTTGTCCTGGCAGACGAGATAAATCGAGCTCCGGCCAAAGTTCAGAGTGCACTTCTTGAAGCTATGCAGGAACGTCAGGTCACCATAGGAGGTGAAACTTTTAAACTCAAAGAACCCTTTCTTGTCCTTGCCACCCAAAACCCGATCGAACAAGAAGGGACCTACAATCTTCCCGAAGCCCAGGTTGACAGGTTTATGTTCAAAGTCAAAATCGGTTATCCCGAAAAAGAAGAAGAGAAAATGATCATGAGACGGAGTCTGTCGGGAGAAACCAATCTGAAACTTCAACCCGTAGTCTCTCCCGAGGACATTCTCAGAGCACGCAAGACGGTCCGAAAGGTCTATATGGATGAGAAAATTGAGAACTACATTTTAGATATTGTCTTCGCTACCAGGCAGCCCGAAACGCTGGGATTAGCCAAAATAAAGCCACTTATTTCCTATGGCGCCTCTCCTCGTGCCAGCATAAACCTGGTAATTGCATCGAAGGCTATGGCTTTCTTAAAAAGGCGGGGGTATGTCATTCCGGAGGATGTCCGGCAGGTATGCCCAGACATTATGCGCCACCGGATAGGCCTCAGTTATGAAGCAGAAGCGGAGAACATAAGCCAGGAAGACATCATTAGGGATATCCTAAATAGTATTGAAGTACCTTAGGCGCCCCATGCAAATGAGAAAACTCACCCTTATTATATCACTCTTCCTAAGTCTGGAAGTAATTGGACAGAAGCCAACCGATCCATGGATCTGTTCGCAATTGGGTCCCATCACCTGGCATCAAACATACGAAGGCGTACTGGCCGACTATCACCCCGTTTCCATTGTCCTGGCTTCTGACAATGATCAGATCGCAGGCTACCTTTCCCACAAAGGGGATTCCCGGACGCATCGCCTTATGGGAGACTGGAATAAAAAGGACTTGTTTCAGTTACAAGAACGTGATGAATATGACAGGCTTACAGGTTACCTAAGAGGATCTATTACAGGAGATCAGGTCCATATGGAATGGATGTCAGCCGATCAAACCCGGATGTTTGACATCATAGCCTATCCTAAGAACCTCATTAAAATCAAAAATTTCAAACCTGTGGCAGAATGGATTCATGTTTCTGCTGTTGAGGATATCATGTTTTCTGTTCAGAAAATGGATTTTGGGATTGTATCAGGCCTGGCAAATCGAAATGGAAAATATTCCCGATTCGAAGGCTACTGCCTTGATGGATCCTGTTCCATCTGGAACACTGTTCTTCAAAATCCAGGGGGAGCACCTATCCGCGTTCAGATGAGACAACGTGATGCACAATCGTACCGGGTCGTGATCGACAACAAAGAATATCCGGCAGCCATCGTATCCTCTATTCCACTAGCCGTCCGGCAGTATGACAATTCCATGGGCTTTCTTGACTTTGTGTATCCGCAATTTGGAAGTAAGACTTATGCTCCATGGATGGGAAGGTGGATCGAAAAAGTGTGGACAGATGGAATTACGCATCTCACCTCGATCAATCAACCGGGCACATCAGGCCGTTTGGTGCACAGATCATCCGGATGGATCGAAATATTTGATGCCAATGATAATTATGTCAGCGGAATGATCACCTACATCAATCCCGGATCAACCCGTCGTGAAAGTTTTATATGGTTGAAAAAAGAAGACCTCTTTTTATCAGCAGCCGACTTACTAAATTCTCCTGAGGATTTTGCAAAAGTAGCAGCGCTCACACTGAAGTCATCAGGCCACAGCGAAGACGAAGAATATATGAATTGGCTTAGAGGTGTGGGTTATAAATATTTATTACCATCAAGGTCCGGTATAGTCATGCTGACAGAATTCAATATGATCTACGGCGATGACATTCATCAGTTGACATTAGAACAAAGCAAACCTTTCATCAAAAGGAAATACTGGAAATCATTCGGATGGTAATCGCTTTCCGGGTAAAAAGCTGAAACGTGGATACGAGTGAATTGCTCAAACGGGTACGCAAGGTTGAGATCAAGACAAAGAGCTTGAGCAAACATATTTTTTCAGGAGAATACCATTCAGCATTTAAAGGTCGGGGCATGTCATTCAGCGAAGTTCGCTCCTATCAATATGGTGATGAAGTACGGGACATCGACTGGAATGTGACAGCACGCACTGGCGAACCTCACATAAAAGTCTTCGAAGAAGAACGCGAGCTTACGATAATGCTCCTTGTGGACATCAGCCGATCAGTTCATTTTGGAACAGGAGATCAATGGAAAAATGAATGGATCGCTGAACTTTGTGCAGTGCTTGGTTTTTCGGCACTTCAGAATAATGATAAAGTTGGACTGATCCTCTTCACGGATCGTATGGAAATGTACATTCCGCCAAAAAAAGGAAGACAACATTTATTACGGATCATTCGTGAATTACTTTGTTTTGAACCTAAGGGAAGAAATACCGATATAAATGTCCCCCTCGAATATCTTTCGAATGTGATCAAAAAGAAATGTATCACTTTTATTCTGAGTGACTTCATCTCAAAGACCTTTGAAGAAACATTGCGCATCGCCACTCGAAAGCATGATGTGATCGGTATTCATGTTCATGACCCTGCAGAAAGTTCGTTGCCGAATGCTGGCTTGATCCGAATGCGTGACGCTGAAACGAATGTCACTACACTGGTAGATTCATCTGATCCTAAAGTTCGTCATGCATATGCTCTGAGCTATGCACATCGCGTTTTAGACTTCAAAGAACAATTCAAACGCAATCAGACAGATACCATGTCCCTGGCTACAGACCAATCTTACGTCCAGGAGTTGCACAGGTTTTTTAAACAAAGAGCAAGGTGATGAAGTGCAGGATCACGCTCTTACTTATTCATCTCGTTTTCATCTCCTTCGGTCAGACAGTACTGAATGTGGACCGGACAAGTGTAGTCATTGGTGATCAGATAAAAGCAACCCTCACAACAAATCTTGCAGATGGACGGGAATGGAGGAATGTAGGTGAACTTTGGCCTGATTCCATACCCGGAATAGTAGTGGTAAGTGGTCCTGAGATTGATAATAAAAATCCTGCTTCTGTTCGATACACCTGGAATGTATCTGTGTTTGATACCGGCATTGTGAGAATACCTCCACTCATGGTTGTAATCAGGCAAGGAAACAATCTTGATACAACTTATACAATCGATATCCCTATTCAGGTCAAATCAATTGAGCCTGATTCCACTGGACTGGCGGGAATTAAAGATGTTGTCAAGCAGCCGTTCAGCCTCGTCTATTACAAAAAGTATTTGCCGCATCTGTTGATCGTATTGATCATACTTGCTGGCCTTTATTTTTGGTGGAAAAGAAGAAATAAAAAGCAGGATGTTGTGGAAGCACCAAAACCTGAACCTCTTCCGCATGAGTGGGCTTTGCTTGCACTTGATGATCTTGAAAGTAAACGTTTATGGCAAAGTGGAGAGGTAAAAGAACATTATACTCTGCTCACAAGCATTCTTCGTGAATATCTGGAAAGGCTGTTTAGTATCAATGCACTTGAGCAGACTACAGTTGAAATACTCGAACAACTCAAGAAACAAAACCTGTCAAACGACTTACTTGTAGATACAGAAGAATTATTATCTGTTGCAGACCTGATCAAATTTGCAAAGGCGGATCCGGGTATTGATTTGCATGCAGCTACGATTGAACGTGTCCGCAGATTTG
>JAYUXX010000146.1:0-4931 GCA_043752765.1 Saprospiraceae bacterium
TTTCAAAGCCCAAACATTCGCTGCGTCTATGAAAACTGCTCCGTCAAAATACCAGAACAATGGAAAACGTAATTCAGCGGACATATCCAGTTTTATATCCCCGGTTTGGTAATAAGAGAAGATAGTGGTGTCAGCATTGAGGTCATGATATTCACCCGGACCAAGTTGCCTGATTTGCCATGCACGATTACTAGAAGGCCCGCCGACGAAGAATTGTTTTATGTACGGTACTTGTTGACTAAATCGATTGCCTCCAAAGGGTGAGGCAAGACCGGGATTTATTCTTAGTGCCAGTTGAATCCGCGAAGTGAAATCATAGTAGAAGCGTAGATCAGCTTCTCCTTTAATAAAATGCGAAAATCTAATCTGGTTGGATATTCCATCAACGGTCCCTTTTTTTCCCAGCGCAAATACAGTGGTATCATTGGTGATCGCATTATACGCCAGATTAACTGCGAGTACTTCAAGTCCTGAAATTTCCACACCATGATTTAATACAAAGTAGCCGGCCTTCCTTCGCGCAGGAGCTTTAAGATCAAAGAAATATTTTTTAAATAAAAGTCCTGTAAACAAATATTTTCCAAAACTCTCTTGTTGGAATTTACTCTTGCTCAATACATTGATTCGAAACGAATCCGCCGGAGTAGGTACGAATAGATCAAACCCGAATCTGTCGATCGTGAGTGTTCGAAAAGCATCCGGTACGATATCATAACTAAGTCCTGCTGTCACTGAATAATATCTGTACAGCTCTTGAATATCAATATAATTTGCACTGAGATTTAACCGTGTGGTAGCATCATACAACAGCCAGCTGCGCAATCTATTCCCTAATAATGCAGGTTGATCTTCAGACCGTGTATATCCGATGATATGATAGAGATTAAGAGGATCCAGGAACCGGGGGAAGGAAAGATTCGTTCCCACTCCTAAATTGACTGTATTGATCAGATCAATTTTTTTGGCAGGATCCTGATTGAAAAAATTAAACTCCACTCCTGTTTCGAGATTTACACTTAATATTTCTGCCCCTTTGAATAAATTCAGATCCCTGTAGTTTCCACTTAGTGCAGTTCCAAAAAGTGATTTTGTGCCGGAGATATTTGCATAGGTAAGCTCCGCAGCGGCGGACAAGGAAATCTTTTTACTTCTTGTCAGGTATAATGTGTAATCAATGAATGGTGTATCCAGCTCAAACGAATCAAGTTGAAATGTATCTACTTCAGAAGCCGGCGTTACAAACTTCACCAATTCCATTCTGCTTAGATTTCGTAAAGTTTGACTCAGATTTTCTTTACGTGTCAAATCTCCCTGATGAAGAAATAAATTTCGCTCTATGGCTTCCGGTTTCAAGGTTTGCTCAGGCTCAGGTGTGATATAGTGAACATCCCGAATCAGTGTATCGTACAACACACTGTTTGCAGTCAAATTATAGTCCGGATAAATAGTGACTTTTCCTACATAGTATTGTTTATGTAGTATGCTATCATTTTCATTGAGAATGCGCATTGTGGCTTTTACGTATCCTCCCGCGGTGTCTACTTCAAGATGGTCGATATAGGTTTCATCAAAGCGTGCATATCCCTCATTTTGAAAATCATTTACTAACCTGGTTTTTTCTTTGTCATAAAGTTCAATGTCAAGAGGACTGCCATCAGGCAAATAGGTCTCATCCATTTTCCGATCTAAAATTCGCTGAATCGATGTGTCCGTAGTGGCAATTGTAAATGTGTCAATATACATTCTGGGCCCGGGATCCACTCGATAGTAAACAGTCGTTTCTTTATCGGCTGTTTTGGCAGTGAATGTAGAAGTGGCTGAACGATAACCTCGACTTATTAAATAATTCACAAAATTCTCGGAAGTTCTTTCAGCTTTTAATGAATCATAAATAACAGGCCGGTTTTTAATAAGCCGTTCTTCAGACCATTTTCTTCTGGTGATCTTTAGATTTATGGAATCTCTCCGTAAACGTTCCTGGTATTGATAGTAAAAAAAATGCCGGGGAATACCGGCTACCGTGCGGGTATGGCGCTGAAGATATTTGGTGGTAAGTTTTTCTTTCAGGTCTGAAGCATCATCAACCTTATCATCAGATTTGATTTTAATCTTATTGTCCCTTAAAAAGGATTGATTCTCGCTGAGATATTTTTTACTATTGCATGACGTAAGCAGGAAAAGAGCGCACAATCCCAATCCCCATATTGAAAAGTGTAGCCGTCCGGGACGACAACAATTTATTATGGAACCACTCTCCAAGGCACGGATTAAACTCATACAATCACTTCAACATAAAAAATTCAGGCAAAAGTATGATAAAATCATAGTCGAAGGCCTGAAAATCACTTCGGAACTGATCCGGGAGAGAAAGGAGATCATCGAAGAAATCTACATTTCCAATCCTGATTATCTATCCATACTTGAAAACATTGAAAGTACTCAATTGTTATGCCCGATCACGCCTCAGCAAATGCACCAGCTCTCGCAGATGACTACTCCTCCAGGTGTTTTGACGGTTTGCAAAATGCCTGCAGCACAGCATCTGCCTGAGAATATCTCCGGCTTACGTATTTTTTATCTGGATGCTATCAGAGATCCAGGCAATCTTGGAACTATTCTTAGGATTGCAGATTGGTTTGGTATTGATTTCGTGATCTGTTCAACAGACAGTGTTGATGTCTATAATCACAAAGTGCTACAATCATCAATGGGAAGTGCCCTGAGAGTCAAGACGTGTGAATTGAGTAAAGATGAATTGATGGCCCGCGTAGGCAACTCAATTTATATCTGCGATTCCGATGGAACGAATATTTATGACATCGAACCTCCTGAGGAAGGCATTATCATCTTCGGAAATGAATCATTAGGTGTTTCGGATGAGATTATGCACCGTGTCAAAGATGTGATTGCTATACCCGGTGATTATAGTCTTGGAGCTGAAAGTTTGAATGTAGCAACTGCTGCTGCTATCATCGGATCATGGTGGAGAGGAAAAGCACTTGAAAGTGATCGAGTGATGGAGTGATTTTGTGATCGAGTGATTTTGTGATCAGCTATTTGGTAATTTTGTGATGGAGTGATCAAGTGATGGAGTGATTGGCTATATGGTGATCGGTTGATGGAGTGATTAGGTGATCGGCTGATTTCGGTTGGCTTTCAGAGAAAGTCGAATACAAGTGCCGTAGGCACGTCCGATACAGCATCGCCGCGAATTTATTCCGGCGAAGAATGTTGGATGGAAAAATAGATTCGAAGAGCCAGATACCAGTTAGATATCGCTCGATTAATCAGTGACAAAATGACTAATCGCTCGATCACCAAATCACCAAATCACCCCATCACCCCATCATTTGTTCTCGATCACTCCATCACTCCATCACCCGATCACTCTATTTCTCCGTCGCTCTTTTCAATTCAATCATGTTGATAATATTTTCAGTGTTTTCCGGACGCATCCAATTCCATATACCCTGATTTCGCCACCAGGTAAGTTGACGTTTTGCATATTGGCGAGATGATTGCTGAATCTTTGATATAGCCTCTGTTAATGATATTTGTTTTTCAATCACCTGAAATAATTCATTATATCCTACACTTTGTAAAGCTTTAAGATGACGATGAGGATATAATCCTTCAGCCTCATTCATCCATCCGTTTTCAATCATCGAAAGCACGCGCTGATCGATCAGTCCATAGAGTTGTGTTCGGGGTAGCTCTAATGCGATCGGCAGGATTTTGAAAAAGCGCTCTACTTTCTCACCTTTCCGGAAAGAACTGAACGGAAGCCCACTATGATCACTTACAGCAACTGCCCGAATCAATCTGGAATAATTATCTCTATCGACGATAGCGAGATAATCAGGATCCATTTTATGCAGTGCATCGATTAAAGGTTTTGTGCCTTGTTCCTCCCAGACTTTAGTCCACTGTTCTGTCACTTGCAGTGGCACCTCAGGCATGCTGTCAAATCCTTCGATGATAGATTTGATATAAAGTCCGGTTCCTCCGCAAAGGATGACAATGTCATGTTTTGCGAACAATGCATAGATGATGGTTAGGGCGTCCGTGGTATAGTGACCTACAGAATAGTGATCATGAATAGTCCGGTGACTAATTAAATGATGCGGTACTGTATTCAATTGATCTGTGGTAGGTTTTCCAACTCCAATGTTTAGTTCCTGATAAACCTGTCTCGAGTCAGCACTGACAATTTCGGTTTTGTAATGCTGAGCAAGCCTTATGGCTAATTCGGACTTCCCTGATGCAGTCGGACCTCCGATGACTACCAGTAATTTGTTTGACATATCTTTAGCGCTCACGGCAGAAAGTTCCGATTTTATCTATGATCTATGCATTTATTCGGGTTTGGGCCATTATTTTTTTGAGACTTTATTTCAGAAAGACCATTGTGTATGGCCGTGATCACATACCTGAACAGGGCCCTTTAATTCTGGCCAGCAATCACCCAAGCGCATTTTTGGAAGCCGCGATACTCACGACTGTCATGAATCGGCCGGTACACTTCCTCGTGCGAGGGGATATGTTTAATCCCAAGTTTCAATGGCTTTTTACCTGGACAAAGCAAATTCCAATCTATCGTAAGAAGGATGGCATCACTAATCTTAGGAAGAATGCATCAAGCTTTGACCTTACTTATCGAAAGCTTGGGGAGGGTGAAGCTGTACTTATTTTTCCGGAAGCTAAAACCATTCTTGAAAAAAAGATGCGACCCATTCAACGTGGAACAGCACATCTTGCTTTCGGAACTTTGCCATTTATCAAGAATGGAGAGCAACTGATGATCCAGCCCGTCGGTGTCAATTTTACCGAGCCCAGATTGCCCGGCACTGATATTGTCGTCAGATTTGGCCAGCCATTTGTCACGCAACAAGCTACACGGGAAGACAGAGATGCTATTGAGAGGTTTACAG
>JAYUXX010000147.1:0-1935 GCA_043752765.1 Saprospiraceae bacterium
TGTAATTATATGGGGAAACCTCTGAGTGATATTGGTAAGAAATACGAAGAGAACGTAAATTTTCATGCTGTCTTTCCGGTAAAAAATAGTAACTATAAGACTTCACAGATCTTCAAACAACAATATGATTTGTTGTCTTTCGAAACTTTGCTTGATAAAGATCAAAAGTTATCAAAACAAATGGGCGCATCCATTACTCCCGAGGTTGTGATTACAAACGAACAAGGTGAAGTCAAATATCGGGGACGAATCAATAGTGCATATTATGCCCCCGGTAAAATGAAGCACAGTTCGATACGAAATGATTTAGATGAAGCCCTTCAATCGCTGATCAGTGGAAAACAAATACCACAACCCTGGCCGTCAGCAATTGGTTGTTATATTACAATGTATGCGTCTCGGTAAGTTTATTTTCTTTTCAGTGATCGTATTGGTCACGAACATCTCAATAGCCCAGGACATTACATACCATGGGGATATAAAACCTATTCTTGAAAAACATTGTGTTAGTTGTCATAAGGCAGGTGAAGTAGGTGCCATGCCGCTTACCAATTATGAAGAGGTTGCATCGTACGGGAAGATGATCCAGTATGTCACGAGTACCAAGCTGATGCCACCATGGTATGCCGATCCGGATTACATTCATTTTTTGAATGAACGAGTTTTATCAACAGCGGAAATTCATAAAATCAGTGAATGGGTGAACGATGATATGCTTGAAGGTGCTTTGCCTTACGGGTTGGTAGTTTCAAATGCCGCAACCGTTACTGTCTTACCGCGCGACCCGGATCTGGTGATTCCAATGCGCGAATCATTCGAACAATACGGAATTTACATGGACCAATACCAGGTTTTTGTATTGCCTACTAATCTTCCGGAAGACACCTGGATCGAAGGAATTCAATTCATTCCCGGCAATAAAAAAATAGTTCGTCATGCAAGTATTTCCGTAAGTCCGGCCGGTGAATTTGATTCATTGGATCGTTGGGATCCGAGATATGGATATTATTCGTTTGGCGGCGTCAGTAAGAGAACAGACCAGCCCTTTTGGTATACATGGTCACCTCAGCAACCCACCACATATTATGAAGATGGCGTAGGAAGATTTATACCAAAAGGAAGTGAGTTAATTGTTCACATCCATTATGGACCCACAGGAAAGCCATTAAAAGACTCATCTGAAGTACATTTATTTTTTGCTTCTACAAGAATTACAAAACCTGTAGTTACAGTTCCTTTAATTAATCCATCAAACCTTTCAATAGACTCTTTTTTGGTTGAGGCAAACACAAAAAAAGTTTTTCATGCAGAATATACATTACCTCATGCTATCCAGTTGATGAGTCTGACGCCTCAGGCAAATTTAATATGCCGTTCATGGGAAGTGTTTGCAGAAATTCCGGATCAGGTTCTGCCTGTCAAATTATTAAAAATAAAAGACTGGAATTTTAATTGGAAACAAACATTTCAATTTGAATCGCCACTCACGCTGCCAGCAGGTACAGTCATCCATGCCTTGGCTCACTATGATAACACACTGGATAATTTTTGTAATCCGGCTGACAAACCAATTCCTATAAGGTTGGGTGCGCATCTTTTTAATGAATTGTTTTTTGTGCATTTTGAATACACCATTGATGAGCCTGCCAATTTGGTATTGCAACTTATAACTGCAACAGCGGTGAGTGATGCAGAATTGAATTTGAATTTACTTGCACTTAAAAAGGGTTCCTACAGGTTTGAAATTTGGAATTCAGAATCAGTTCCTCTTCTTAGTCATGACTATACATTGACATCCGGCAGTCAAAAAATTTTGATTCCAATTAAAAATCTGACTAATGGTAATTATCAGGTTAGGATCTTCAATAAACAAGGGTCGCTTGTAGCACAACAGATATTTGTGAAGATGAACCCTAAAGGAATATAGAATGAATT
>JAYUXX010000148.1:0-4919 GCA_043752765.1 Saprospiraceae bacterium
CGTACTTGATTGGATCATATCTGATTTACAAAAGTTTTGTGTTGATGGTGCATTTATTCAGGACAAAGTTGGGACTGGTCCGGAAAAAATAAACTGACCCAATCCTAAAATTAAAAGGAGCGTCTTTCATTGTTTATCGCTTCATTTAATTCTACCCTATGTCTCTTTTTACTCCTAAGTATTCTGTCTTGTTTGTTATAGCGTCTTTCCTTTTTTCGCTGAACGCCGCGGGTCAGGCAAACGGATCACTCGAAACATGGCTTCCTTCCGGACGACCGGCTCCTTTCGATTGGAAGTTTCCTCAGGGCTGGTCAACGAACAATGCGACTACTGAATTTTCAGGGGCCGGTGTTTCTCAATCCCCCGATGAGCATTCCGGTAGTTGGGCTGCACGACTTAGAACCCTCAATCTATTCGGCACGATCACTCGTTCACAACTTGTACTCGGTAATTGTAAGCTTGATTTTCCAAACTATAGAATTCTTCCCATTACCGGGGGCGAGCCTTTATTGATGGAACCTAAGGTGGTAAGTTTTTTTATAAACTACCTACGGGATCTACCGCTGAGCATGCAGTAGCTGATGTTTTGGTAAAACGAACTACGGAATCGGAATTTCGCGACACAATTTTTTATGAGGCGATTTTTCTTTCTGCCGCAAGTAATTACACTGAGGCGCAAATATTAATTCCTGCACTAGAGATTAACCCACAGTCAGATTCTATTATTATTGGATTTTATAGTAACGATACCTCGGGCACAGCGCTTAATGAACTTCTGGTGGATGACGTTCGTATAGACTTTGTAAGTGCGGATCATCCGGTACGATCACAAAAATTAAGTGTGTATCCTAGCCCATTAAACGCAGGAGCTCAGCTCACCATTACGCATGATGAGGATATTGATATAAAGGATATTAAAATAGTAGATCCTTCAGGTAAGGTTCATTTGAATTCAGGGTGTTCTGTAATAGACGAAAATAATATCACGGTTTCTACTGCCGGACTGCGCGCGGGAATATATTGTATTCAAATAAATGGCATTTGGAATTCCCGGTTTGTCGTATCTGATTGATCTTTACATTTCTTCCGATAGCTCGATTCCCATTCCGTGCAGCATATTATAAACCTGCACGTCACCGAAACCATAGATAGCTTCTTTATCCCAGAAGTCTTCAAAGATTTCATAGAAGTTTGTCTTGCCGCCATTCAGAATATCGAGCAATGTTTGTTGAGGTCTACCAATCATTCCGGATTCCGGATGACGATCAAGATGGGCTTGTACAACACGTGGTAAGAATCGAAAGCATGAGCTGTCGGAAAACGATAACGCCTTTAATCGTGCACGATCATTCGTTGCATACGCTTCCCACAATTGATTGGAAAGGTTGATTTCTTCGTCAGTAAATAAAATTCTTTCTTCAAAATTTTGTAATAATTCCTCGGCTTCTCCTTTTCCAAAACCCGTCCAGTGTTGAACATCTTCAGGAGGAAATATTCTATAAAAACGAACTCCATCTTTAGGGGAAAGAAAATAAATTGAAAACCACATATTGGCCAAACAAAACAGATCATCCTCAAACCACAAACAGACATCATCACCCTGTTGTACTGAATTCATGATTTGGAGTTGGCTTAGAAACATTTGATGATATTGCTCCTTGTCAGCACCATATGCAGCTGATATAAATTCAGCTCTTTGATCCCAATATCTACTTCCAAACTCCACCGTCAACGGACCTTCAATAAACGCTTCTCTGATGACTATCACCTGACCCTTTATTTCTGTCTCAGGAAATTTATCTGCCAGGCTATCGCCGTTTAATATATGAAATGTCATTTTTGATTTTTTATCCTGTCTCGAAGATCGTAAACAAAGGAGATTCAATTTTATTCGTCGGAGGCAGGCAAGTGTGGTTAACGCATTAGAGTCAAAGCGTTAGTTTTGCGCTGTGAAAGGAATAATTCTAGCCGGTGGATCCGGTACCCGACTGTACCCGATTACACGAGCCGTGTCCAAACAATTGATCCCTGTTTATGACAAACCTATGATCTATTATCCGCTATCTGTCCTGATGCTGGCCGGAATCAGGGATATACTGATCATCACAACTCCGGAAGATCATGATGCTTTCGTACGGCTCCTTGGTGACGGCCACCAGGTGGGTTGCAATTTTCAATATGCGATTCAATCAGTTCCAAATGGCCTTGCGCAGGCTTTTGTGATCGGCGCCGATTTTGTCGGAAATGAACCCGTGTGTCTGATCCTGGGAGATAACATATTTTATCGCACAGAAATGCCTGCTTTTCTCGCGGATTGCAAAGATCCTGATGGCGCTGTTATTTTTGCTTATCCTGTATCTGATCCGGAGCGATACGGTGTAGTGACCTTTGATGAAAATATGATTGCCCGGGAGATCGTTGAAAAACCAGCTCAACCTAAATCTAATTACGCTGTTCCTGGACTTTACTTCTTTGACAATACGGTAATAGAAATTGCAAGGAATCTCCAACCATCACCCCGTGGCGAATATGAGATCACGGATGTCAATAAAGTTTACCTCGAACAAGGCCGGTTACGGGTGAAGATTTTTGGACGCGGAGCTGCCTGGTTGGATACCGGGACTTTCGATAGTCTGCACGACGCAACTGAATTTGTCAGGATTATTGAAAAGAGGCAGGGATTAAAAGTGGGTTGTATTGAAGAGGTTGCTTATCGAATGGATTTCATTACCAGGGATGAGCTTCAGGAACAGGCACAAGCTTTGTTAAAAAGTGGATATGGTCAGTATTTAATGAAAATTATTTCGGGTTAAATAAATCATGGAGCAGAACCAGGTGGATTATGAGAAAGGGCTAACCTTACGGGACTACGTTCTTAAGGGTAGAAGTTATTTCTCGGAGATCATCCGCTATTGGTATATCCCCGCTTTTTTTGGTTTGCTCGTCGCCGCCTATGAGGTGTATAAATATTACCAGCATATACCGGTTTATACCGCCAAAATTACATTTAGTGTAGACGAAGACGAAGGAGGAAGCTCTGCCGGACTTTCAGGTATGCTGAGCCAGTTTGGATTGGGAGGCGCCAGGCCTGCACGATATAATTTTGATAAAATTCTGGAGCTGAGTAAATCAAGGCGTGTTGTCCAGGAGCCAATGTTCTCAAAAATCACGATTGATGGGAGGGAAGATTTTTTGGCCAATCATCTCATCCGTATTTATGGAATCGGCGTAAGAACGGATGATGGAAAGGCTACAAAAAAGGAGCCTCTTTACTTCACACACGATAGCCTTGCTGGATTTAGTCGTGAAGAAAATGAATTGCTATTATCTAATTATCATCACATCATCGGGCCAGCCGCAAAGCCTGAACTGGCGTTGTTGAATGCTGATTATAATGAAGACTCCAATATCCTTTCCTTGTCTGCATCTACAGTGCACGAAACGCTTTCACTGGAACTTGCAACTCGAATGTTCCAGGCATTGAGCAACTATTATATCAACAAAGCCATTGAAAAATCACAGAAGACATATAAAATAGTGAGCCATAAAAGAGATTCTGTCCTGGCCGAATTACGCTCTTCAGAATATCAGCTGGCTAATTTTGAGGATAGAAACCGCGGCCTTTTCATGCGCGCGGATGGAGTGGGCAAAGTGCGCATACAACGCGAAATCACTGCATTGGCATCCATGTATGCAGAGGTGTTGAAAAATACTGAAGTAGCAGATTTTAGCCTCCGAAACAAAACACCTTTCATCCAGGTGATTGATACTCCGATTCCACCTATTCGCCCTTCGGAAGTATCCCTTATTCGAAAATTAATCATTGGCCTTCTATTGGGTGCGCTGATAGGTGTTATCGTGGTAGCTGTCCGAAAAGCTTTCCGCGATGTGATGGCTGAACCTGCCTGATCCTGCGCATTTTACATTTCTTTTTTATCGGTGGGTTTTATCTTTAATTATTATGAAAACCAACCTATATCTCCTCCTTTTCTCGGGGTACGTATTTACGTTTTATGCATGCGCAAGCGTCAAACCCTACTACGATTCCAGATCGAATTCTGCACCTATACAAGCTGAACCAACTGCTGCAGAAGATATTGATTACTTTTTGTATTTGGTCGGAGGTGCCACTCTGACGGAAGCCTCCCCTGTAATGGATGCTATTCACTTGGACCGAAGGTCCGCTAATGCCGGCCTTATTCTACTAGGTGATATTATCGAGCTTGATAATCTGCCACCAGATGAACCGAAAGAAAGCACCACTTTCCTTAAGGCGGTTAAAACTCTTGACAATATTTATAAAGACCTTTACATCGTGCCCGGTGAATAAGGAGTGGTCTTCAAAAAATCAATCTTCGTATGCAGCTATCTCATCTCTTGATAAACTCTTGAAGGGTGTCAAAAAAGAAGGCCGTTTAATACAATCCGCCAAGGGATGTGGCACTCCTGAAGTTTTGCGAATAAGTGACAAAGCAGTACTGGTTTTTATAGATTCACAATGGGCTATTGAAACCGAGAGTCGCCGTGGAGAAAAAATGCCCGGTTGTGAATTAGCAAGTGTCATTGAACTTCAAAAGTCAATCCGGGATATTGTGCAGTCACACACTGATGACCATATTATCTTCGCGACACATCATCCGGTATATGCAAACGGACTCACTGCAGGCAACTATCCTTTGTCTTCGCATTTATTGCCTGTTCCGGTTTTAGGAACATTTATCACCGGCATTAAATCATTGATGGCATCGAACCAACATTTTGGTCACCCTGCTTATGAAGCATTTCGCGCTGCGTTTACAACTGCAGTCGAAGGCTGTAAAAATTGTATTGTCGTAAAGTGGCCACGAAAAGAGTTTGCAATATCATCTCCGTTCTGATGTACATTATTTGGTTGCAGGAAGTGGTAGTGAAGTTGCTCA
>JAYUXX010000149.1:0-4910 GCA_043752765.1 Saprospiraceae bacterium
CATTGTGTTTGCAAGATTGTAGGAGGTACTTCCCTTTGGGGTTAATTCAAGGGCCTTTCTGTAGGCAGTTTCGGAATCCGGAAATCGACCGTCTTCATAAGACTTATCGGCTCCGCGGAGATACGGATACTCAGGTTGTGCAAAGCCACTCAATCCAGAAAGTATGACTGATGCAAATATTAATATGAACCGTATTGTATTCATTTAAATGATGTCATGTTTATAACGAATGGTTGGTACCAGCATTATGATGATCAGGGCTGCCATCAAAAACCATTGATAATAGCTCCTGTGTTCTGAGAAAGAACGTTTTTCTAAATGACTACGCTCAAGTTTTACCAATTCGCTTTTTAGATTTTCAATAATGGAATTCCCTTCCGAGATGTCAAAATACTTTCCATTACCGTCTCTTGCCAGATCTGACATGAGGGTTTTATTCAATTTCGTAATGACAGGCTGGCCAGCTTCATCCCTCTTGACATCTTTTATACCTCCGGTACTGACCGGGATAACGGAACCTTTTTCAGTTCCAACACCTACGAGATAAGTTGTCCATCCTTTTTCTACAGCATTGCTCATAGCTGACATTGCGTCACTGTCGTGATCTTCGCCATCGGTTATGATGATCAGTGCTCCCTCCGCGGGTTCTTCTTCGCTCCGGGAATTGGTGGCTAACCGTATAGCCTTGCCGATTTCCGTGCCTTGCGTTCCTGCCTGATCGGGATGAGCAGAGTTGAGATACAACTGAATGGCGTGCCAGTCAGTAGTCAGTGGACTTTGCATGTAAGCATTACCGGCAAACACGATTAAACCCACACGATCACTTTTAAAAGCTGATGCAAGATCCAGTGAGAAACGTTTTGCTCTCTCAAGCCGGTTTGGTGCAATGTCTTCTGCAAGCATACTATTGGAAATATCCAGCAGGATATAGATGTCTGCTGTCTTGGCTTCGATTGTCCTGGTTTTAAATCCCCACTGAGGATTTACTATTGCCAGATTTAAAAAAAATATACCAGCTATGGATAGCCAGGCCAATGAGGATTTGGGACTTAATTTATTTATCAACCTTTTGACTGTGGTTGGACTTCCCCATCGCGCCATATCCCTTTGCCAGGCAAATTTTCTGAGGTACAAGACCGCTATGATCACCATCGTGATGATAAGTAGCCAAAAAAATTCAGGATGTTCGAATCGAAACATAGATCAAAAAAAACGTAAGCCTAAATGATGTATTTCGTTTGCCATAAATATTGAAACAACCTTTTCCATATTTTAACTTTTTGAAGTATGAAGTCATTGGTGTCAGTCACAAAAATAATACTCTGCAGGAAAGCGCTCGTCACTGTAAGCTGAATGTAACTAGGAAGGCTTTATACAAAACATGTTTTGAGCTCGTATAATAATGTATGTTAACCATCAAATGAGTTTTATTGGACTAACTTCGAACAAACACAGATAGAGGCTATAAATTAATTGTCATCTTCTTTGCAGTCTGCATTTCGAATTTTTATACTTGTAAAACTACCAAATTGTGGTAGAAGCTTGGTTTTCAGAAGTCAATATGTGTGTTTTTTATAGCATATCATCTCAGAATCAAGCTATCAAATATTTGGCACTTGGTACAACAGACAAAATATATTTATAAGAAGGGTGGCAATTAAAAAATAAAAATATTTTTGTAACCATTACCTCTATCAAAATGGCGGAGGCAATGAATTCCTTAACCCAATCAGGTACAACTAAAAAACATTAAATCAACCTTTTATGAGCAATCCTAATGTCAAAACTGCAAAAGCCGAAGGCGGCAGTTCCTTCAGCACTTTATTTGCCACTATCCTGATCCCACTTGCGTTGGTTGTCGGATGGTTAGTGCGCACGTATATATTAGGTGATCCAATCCACTTTGAAGGTGGCGATCCTAATGGACATCCGGTTCCGGGTGACTATCTGGGTATGATGTACAAAGGTGGTTTTCTCGTTCCTGTTTTGATGGGTTGCATGATCATCGTCATCGCAGTCGTGATTGAGCGTTTTGTGACGATCAGGGTTGCAAGTGGTAAAGGTTCAATTCCGGCCTTCGTAAGACGAGTGAAAGGTTACCTGGACCGTAATGATATAAATGGTGCTATTGCTGAATGTGATAAACAAAGAGGTTCTGTAGCTAATGTCATCAGAGAAGGATTGCGGAAATATGTAGAAATGTCATCCGTAACCGGAATGGAAAAGGATCAAAAAGTACTGGCTATCCAAAAGGAAATTGAAGAAGCTACTTCACTTGAGCTTCCAATGCTTGAAAAGAACCTCGTAATTCTCGCGACGATTTCATCGATTGCTACTCTTCTAGGTTTGTTAGGAACTGTGTTTGGTATGATCAAGGCATTCTCGGCGATCGCTACAGCGGGTGCCCCGGATGCCGTAGCTCTTTCAACAGGTATCGCTGAAGCCCTTATTAATACTGCACTGGGTATCAGTACTTCTGCAATCGCAATTATATTCTACAACTATTTTACGACTAAAATTGATGGTCTGACTTATGGAATTGACGAAGCAGGATTTAGCATTTCGCAGTCTTTTGCTTCAAAACATTAATTCTCAGCAGTCCGTTATATAATATACTATGCCAAAGGTTAAAATACCCCGGAAAAGTACGTTCATCGATATGACTGCCATGTGTGATGTGGCTTTTCTATTGCTTACATTTTTCATTCTTACGACGAAATTCAGACCTCAGGAAGCAGTTCAGATAGACATACCCTCATCCACGGCTCAAATACCCATTCCGGACCGGGATATCATGATGTTCCAGATTGCCCCTGATGGCCGGATCTTTTTTGGTCTGGATGATCAGAATACCCGAATGGAATTGCTCGACAAACTTTCTTCGGAATACCAGTTAGCCCTTTCAGAGGAACAACGTGAGGCATTCAAAACACTGGAAATATGGGGTATGGATATTCGCCAGCTTCCGGCTTACCTGGAGTTGGATGATAATGCAAGGGCTAATACGCAGCAACCCGGACTTGTCATTGATACCACAGGTGGTCAGCACCAGGTTGAAGATCTGATCCTGTTTTCGAGACAAGCAAATAATAATCTACGAATCGCTATTAAAGCAGATAAGACAACTGAGTATCGGAGTTTTGACAAATTGATTGTGGCCTTGCAAAATCGTAAAGTCAACAAATTCAATTTGATCACATCTGCGAGGAGTGGAAAAGAATAAATCTTCTATCACAAAAATAAATTCGTGAATCATGGCTGAAATGAATACCTCCGGTGGGGGCCATAAAAAAGGCAAAAAGGTCCGTACGAAAAAGATGTCCACCCGGGTGGATCTCACTGCGATGGTAGATTTAGGTTTTTTGCTGATTACCTTTTTCATGCTGGCTACAACCTTCAATAAACCTAAAACAATGGAGGTGAATAAGCCTGCCAAAGAGAAAGAAGAGGTAATAGAGCCACCTATCAAGATGTCAAAAACCGCAACACTAATGTTGGGTAAAGGGGACAAGATCTATGCCTACGTATCTCCTGATGAAATCGATGAGACAACTGAGCTTCAACTGGATAGTATTGATTATAGTCCTGCCGGGTTAAGAAAATTCGTCCAGCGCAGGCAACGAGAAGTACAGGAACAATGGGGAGACAAAAATGAACTCTTCATCATGATCAAGCCGCTTCCTTCTTCCACCTACAGAAACATAGTCGATGTACTGGATGAAATGACTATTAATGATGTAAAACGGTATGCAATCCTTGAAGCTAATGACCCTATTGACTCATTAGTTGCACTGCGCGCGGGACAAAGCCGTAAATAACTTATGCATTTGAGGGATCAGGAGCATCATACTAATAACATTTAACAGAACTAATCATTATGGATAATACAGGCGGGCTTAGAAATTCGATGGATGACATCGTATTTGAGGGCAGGAATAAAGAGTATGGTGCATTTCAGCTCCGTCGGCTTTATGATAAACATATGACGAGAGGGATGATCATAGGTATCCTGTTTTTCATTTTAGCGATCAGTACCCCTCAGATCATTCGATTGATTAAGGGATTTCTTCCTGTTGATGATACCGAATTGGTAATGAAGGAAGTAACACTGGCCGAACCGCCGCCAATTGACCCTAAAAAGCCACCTCCACCACCTCCACCAAAGGTAGACCCGCCTCCTATCAAGGACCAGATCAAGTTTGTTCCTCCTGTGGTCAAGAAGGATGAAGAAGTGAAAGAAGAAGAACCGCCACCACCTACTATCGAGGAAATCAAAGACAAAGAGATTGCCACCGAGACTAAGGAAGGTGAAGAAGGTGGAGTCGATGAATCCTTGATTGAAGAAGCACCACCTGCTCCAGCTGTTATTGAGGAAGTCGGTGATGAAGAGCCTTTCACATATGTAGAACAAATGCCAACATTTCCTGATGGAACAGAGGCTATGTATAAATACATCTACGAAAAAATTAAATATCCTGCGATCGCTCGTGAGAATGGTATCTCAGGTCAAGTCATCGTTCAGTTCGTAGTGTCCAAAGATGGAGAGATCCTTAAAGCCAAAGTGGTTCGTGGACTTGGTGGAGGTCTTAGTGAAGAAGCCCTTCGAGTGGTGAATGGTATGCCTCGATGGAAGCCAGGAAAGCATAACGGAAGAGCGGTACCTGTAACCTTTACTCTGCCCATCAAATTCGTACTGCAGTAAAGAATGAATGCCGGATCTATCAGGCAGGTCTTCCTCTTAATCCTTGGACTGACCTACATCGGTTTCGGGGTCTATATTTTTATTAAAAAAATCATTGGCTCACCGTGGAGCGAAGTCCTTGGAGTTGTGTTTGTAATCTACGGAGCCTGGAGAACTTTCAGGGCGGTGAAAAATAACACACGCATTCCAGAAGACGAATAATATTCCA
>JAYUXX010000150.1:0-1928 GCA_043752765.1 Saprospiraceae bacterium
TCGAATTGGTCGCTGTACCATCCAAAAGCTTCCGGTAGAATACAAAAAAGTAGCACCCCACTGGTTTCAAAGTCGATGCGATGCAATGGCCTTGCTGTAGGGAAAGAGGAAAGAATATAGTTGGCAATCGAAAACCGGTTTTCATCATATCGATCCGGTATACTCAATATTCCGGAAGGCTTGTTGATTGCAACAATACTTTCGTTTTCAAATAGGATTTCAGATTTATCTTTCATTGGGGAATAGGTCGCTATACTTCCGCTTCAACCGGCTGTAATATTCAATAATAATGCTACCCTGATAAACTCCTGTCAAGTCTGGCAGGGAAACCATTTTGTATGTAAGTGCAATGTTTTTTCGTTTCCGTACGATCGCCCTGATATGACCATATATGTAAAAATGCGCCCGAATTATGGCAAATGCATTTGCAAACTGTCCGTATGCTAAAAATCGTAAACCTGCTAATCCATCCAATATCCATCGAAACAACAAAATCCAGAATAAATCGATCGCCGGTAAATACTTGAAAAGAGTTATCAGGTTATTTCTGAAATTCAAATACACTTTTCGAGGAGTATCATAATTTAATGTCCCACCACCTACATGATAAACTACGGACTGAGGGCAACACATAATCTTGTAGCCTTTTAATTGAAGTCTCCAGGCAAGGTCGATTTCTTCCTGGTGGGCAAAGTAGTCAACGTCAAAACCTCCCATTTCATGAAAAAGATCTCTGCGTATGACAAAAGCTGCGCCCGAAGCCCAGAATACAGGAACAGGCACATCGTATTGCCCGGTATCACGCTCTTCTAAATTGAGAATTCTTCCCCGGCAAAATGGATATCCCAGTGCATCCATCATTCCTCCCGAAGCGCCTGCATATTCAAAATAGCCACGTCGGGATTCAGATAGAATTTTTGGTTGAACCGCAGCAATGGATTCATCACTTTCCATCAATGCGATGATCGGGTGCAACCATTGAGGAGTGATCTCTACATCACTATTTACAATCGCATAATATTTCGCATCGATTCTGGCAAGTGCCTGGTTATACCCACCGGCATAACCTTCATTTTTTTGTAGCAAGATATTTTCGATACCTGTTTGTTCCGCCCGTAGCCATCGGACCGATCCATCCGTAGAAGCATTATCTACGACATAA
The DNA here is from genome assembly GCA_043752765.1 of Saprospiraceae bacterium. Lineage (GTDB taxonomy): Bacteria > Bacteroidota > Bacteroidia > Chitinophagales > Saprospiraceae > Opimibacter. The sequence continues at coordinate 1,163 of JAYUXX010000150.1, forward strand.
ATTTTTTCCTGCTGATAGCGGCTCGACTTAAAGAAGGGAAGAAATCGTTGCAGGAACTCTTTCCCATTATAATTTAAAATTACTGTTGCGACGTCTGCAGCGTTCTGTGACAAACTTTTAAAATAATCCCGCACACTCATTTCATCCTCTGCCATGGCTGCTTTGAGGGCTTCCATGGTGGCGAAATGTTTATCTCCCCGTATGAATTTATAAATCTCGATCGTGATCTCCTTGTCATACACCTGCTTATCAAAATCGAACAAATGTATTTCGATCCTGTGATCATTTGCTGACTCAATCGAGGGACGCAATCCGATATAGAGCATACCCTGATATTCGACACCTTCTATTTTTGCAACCGCAGCAAAAATTCCATCACGCGGCAATAGTTTTTTAGAAACCGGAATGGAAACGTTTGCCGTTGGATAACCAATATGGTGGCCTAGGCGATTCCCTTTAACAACCACACCTTTGATCATGTATGGATGGCCAAGTAGTTCATTTGTGAGTTCAATATTGTTTTCCAGCAGAGCATTTCTTATCCGCGTAGAGCTAATTGCCAGATGGTTTAATTCTTCCTCATTAATTTCAACTACCTCAAAGCCAAAATCACTCCCATAGAGTTTTAGCAGGTGAACATTTCCTGCCCTGTTCAGGCCGAAACGATGGTCATATCCAATGACTATATAAGCTGGATGAAATTTTGATACCAGGAACCGTTCAATATACTCTTGTGGAGGTTGTTGAGAGAATTCAATAGTAAACG
>JAYUXX010000151.1:0-1926 GCA_043752765.1 Saprospiraceae bacterium
AGTTGGAATTAAAGTCGATTTTATGATAAGAAGATTACTCCTCACCAGTATTCTATTTTCATTTGGGCTCATAGCCTGGAGTCAAACATCGCTTGAAGGGAAAGTAAACGATGCTACTTCGGGAGAGACGATCATTTTTGCGAACGTTGTGCTCTTCAAAAATGGTAATCTAATGACCGGAACACAGACTGACCTTGATGGTAATTATGTGTTTTCCAATATCGATCCCGGCACCTATGATGTAGAAGTTAGTTATACGGGATACCCAAGCCAACGCCAGACTGGTGTTGTTGTTTTGGCCGGTAAAGCGATCCGCCTGAATTTTAAAATTGATGCGGGTCTTCAGTTAAACGTGATCGAAGTGATTGCCTACAAGGTTCCTTTGATCGAAATTGATAATACTACGCAGGGTGTTACTAAGACCGCGGAGCAAATCCGTAATCTTCCTACCAAAACTTTAAACGCGATCGTTGCTACTACTGCTGGTCTTTCCAGTATTGACGGAGGTGATGTCAACATTCGCGGCTCAAGGGCTGATGGTACAAATTATTATGTCGACGGTGTTCGCGTTAGTGCCAATCAGGCACCACCCCAATCCGAAATTGAGCAACTCCAGGTAGTAACCGGAGGAATTGAAGCCAGATACGGTGATGTAACAGGTGGACTTATTTCACTAACTACCAAAGGTCCCTCTTCAGAATTTTCGGGAGCATTTGAACTAGAATCTTCTGAGTTGACTGACCCATATGGATATAATCTGTTCGTTGGAAATATTAGTGGCCCACTTCTCAAAAACAAGACCACTAATCGCACGATTCTTGGATATCGTCTTGCCGGACAATATAGGACCCGTGACGATAGTGATCCTCAGGCTTTTGGTGGTTATCGGGCAACTGAAGAAGCTATAGCGCGAATCGGTGCAAACCCTTTGACAAATCAGAATGGGACGCCCATTCTATTTGCTGACCGATTAGAATCTTCGGATGTGGAACTGCTTAAAAGCAGACCTAACCTGGGGGATGAAAGATTTGACATTACCGGTAAGCTCGACTTCCGGATCAGTGATGCGATTGACTTCACTGTAGGTGGTAACTATTTTGACAGTAAGAATAACTTTTCTCCTAACCGCGAATGGAACCTGCTTAACTGGCAATACAATCCTTACCAGGAAGAAAACGGTTATATAGCCAATGCCCGTTTCCGTCATCGTATCGGTACAAGCGCCGCAGATCCGAATGCTCCTACAACAGCATCGTCCTTGATCAGGAATATTTCGTACACCTTGCAGTATGGGTATGAAAAATCTTTTTATGAGGAAGCAGATCAGCGATTTCGTGACAATCTTTTTCAATACGGGTATGTTGGTGATTTTGATGTGACATGGGAATCAGCAGTTGGAATTGCATCAGACACAACCAGTCCATTTGCTAAACCTTTGTTTCCCGGTTCCAATCTCTACGGTGAGCATTTCGGCTATACAGAAACCTTTTCAGACGAAGGATATACACCTTCATCAACCATAAATACACTGCTCAACAATTATAATCTTGACCAGGATGGAGTTCTTGATTTTAGAGAGTACAATGCATACAACGGAGAGTGGTCGAATACCGTCAACAGTGTTTTTTCAGGGCTTCATACAGCAACAGGTAGTATTTATAATCGATTTGATAAAAGGGAAAATGATATTCACACAGGGAATATGAATGCATCATTTGACCTTGTACCCGGTGGCTCAGATCAGGGAAGACACAATATTCAGTTTGGTTTGTTGTATGAGCAGCGACACGATCGGCGGTGGGTCATGAACCCACGAGACTTGTGGAATAATATGCGTCTCGCGGCAAATAGCAAACATATTCTCGGACTTGATAGTAATCAGATCATTGGAGTCGATACGCTTACTGTCACCATTGGCGGAGTTCA
>JAYUXX010000152.1:0-4901 GCA_043752765.1 Saprospiraceae bacterium
GGCAGGATATTGGTTTCTCCCGAGAGCATAGCTGATTCGCCAATAAAGATTTCAATATCAGATCCAGCATTGACTACATATGGATTGGTTGGCAAAATGGTGACTGTAGTATCGTAAAGACATCCCGCAGCATCGACAATTCTAAGCAAGTAGGTTCCCGCTGTCAGACCAGCAAAAACCGGAGAAATTTGAGACAGCGTATTGTCCAGTTGATAAAGAATAGGGTCAACACCTCCCAACAATCCTGAAATCATGATTTGTGCATTAGCATCATCGCGGCAAGCCGGGGGGCTAATTTCAAGAAATGCCTTCCTGATAGCATCGGGATGTTCAGTTACGATCAGGCTGTCCACACTAGTACATCCGTTTATAGGATTCTCAACAGCAAGAATGTAAATTCCTGTATCACGTGCAGCTAAGTTTACCATGTCGTTAGGCCCTATAATAAATCCTCCAATGTTCGACCATGAAAATTGCAAGCCTGATGGAACAGAAGCTGATCCATCCAGCATAAAGTCTCGATTTTGGCATCGGACTTCTCCCGTTATTGAAATGATTGCCTCTGGCGCTATTGTATCAATCGGGATAAGAATCGTGTCCCTGACTTCACAGCCATTTGTAGCTGTAATCGAAATGATAAAAGGACCGGACTGATCTACAATTAAAGCAGCATTCTTGGCTAATGTGTCTCCATCAAAATTCAACCACAGAAAAGCTGGGTCCACAACATTCGTCCCGGCAGATATTGTAATCGAATCAGAAGCGCAAGTCAAAGTATTAAAGAGCAGTTCAATTGTGGGAAACATTGCGGCCGACAAATCAATTGAGTCTAGTGATAAGCAATGATTAACACCTTCCAATTGTATCGTATAAATTCCGGGAGAAGAAACTGAAATTAAAGAATCGACACCAATCACCATACCTGCATCATTCTTCCATTCATAAGCAATTATAGAGTCAGGTGAAAGAGCTATGAATTCAGCAAATTGCGTCAAACAAGTCAACATTTCTGAAGAAATAAAAATAGATGGTGGTTCAAAATCTCCTGATACGAAAGTTGAAACCTGTGCACTACATCCGTTAGTTCCGATTCCGGTTGCGATATATAACCCAGTATCTGCAACCATTGGATCCAGAGTGATTGAAGTAAAACCACCAGGTCCGGCCCATGAAATACTTGAGAGTGAATCTACCCGGATATTTCGAATTAGTCCCTGCAGGTCACATCCTAATGTATCTGCTTCAAGAAAAAATAAGGGTGGTATGGAATCCGATTCCACCGTCAGTACGGATGAACCAATACAACCATTTAGACCTGTTGCTGATAATAAATACTGACCCGGCACATTCACATTAATCATCGGACTGGATACAATCGTCATATCCGGAAACTGCCATTGTACATCAGTGTACATCTGACCAGCAATAGGTATAAAAAGAAGTGTCCCTGTTGGTTCATTACATGAAATGGAATCTGTCTCAAAATTGAAAGTTGGTGGTGCCAGATTTGACACTACTCTTGCTATAGCAGTGATCATACAACCTGAATTTGTATCCAACGCAGTAACAAAATAAATCCCTGGTTGGGATACCTGAACAAAAGCATTGCTTGAGTCTGGCCCGTTAAAACCAACCCAATTGTATGTATCTGCATCCGCAATGGTTATTCCAATTGTGGCGGTTGGTTCCAGACAACTTACGGTATCATTTGTAATAGTGTACGCTGGATAATTGTTGGATGCAAAAATTTCAAAATTTTCAAAATTGCGACACCCATTATTCCCTGTTACCTGAACTGTATAACTGCCGGGTTGAGAAAGGCTCACTATATAACCTGTAGTATTGAAACCATTCGGACCAGACCAAAAGGGAACGTTCGGAATGCCTACCGGATCAATAAATAAATTCACATTCTGATTGCATCGCAAGCTGTCTAATCCCACGAGTGTAATCAAGGGTAAGTCGTAATCTGCATTAAAAAAATAGGTTGCAGTATCCTTGCATCCCGTAATCGGATCTGTTATAGTAAGACTGTAATCACCGGGCAAAGAGATTTGAATATTCTGATCGGAAGGAATTCCGGGATTTGGACCTTGCCATTCATAGATGGCATTGCTTATTGTAGTTCCAATGATGGCATAACCGGGAGCGCAAACTTTATCAAATAAAATGATACTTAAATCCGGGGGGCCTGCATTATAGATTACATCTGCATAGGTAAAGATCTCACATCCATTTGCAGCAACAACTCGCAAAAAATAACGACCAGGAACTGATACATCAATAACTTTCATCGTACTTGAGAAACCTCCAGGCCCTGTCCACGAATACGTCACGCTTGAAGGAACCACAACCGGATTAAGGGTGATTGAAGTCTGATTGCATGTAAGCTCACCACCCTCCACAAAAATGAGAGGAAAAGTCATGTCCCCTAACACAATAACGTCGCGGATACTTTCGCAAATACCATCCCGCACCGTCAACCTATAAGTCCCTGGTACCATTGCTACCACCTGGCTGTTTGCAGAATTTCCACTGATTACGCCTGCTTCAGTTGTCCACTCATATGAAAGTGGCCCCATCCCCCCTTGTGATAAACTGCCATCCAACAGAACTCCAGGGCCACCACAGGTAATTGTATCGGGAGTAGCTATCAATGACATTAGATTGTTGGTACTTATGTTTATCTGGAATATACTATCACACAGTCCGATTCCATCTTCAACATAATAATAAGTCCCAGGTGATGAAAATATTTGGTCTTTAAAAATATAGGAGTCGCCGATGCAAAGGAGTACATCACTAGACAATGTATCCGGAACCTGCATAACATTAACACTAACACATGGATTTGATAACTCTGCACAAATACTTCCACTGCCAATAGCTTGTGCCAGCATATTAAAATCTCCTGCAGCAAGCATATTGTTAACTGTCATTGTATCTGATGTGAGGTAGCTCAATCCACAAATCGTATATACTCCAGGAAGAGGATTTTCAGAAAAGGCAGATCCACTTCTGATAATGGAATTTCCTGAAGTCATGACATACGCATAACTATAGATTGCAGGTGATGGCGTATTACCTCCAAAGTCAACAAGGATATCAGATGAACTAATATTTTCTCCCACACACAAGGTTATAGCGGGGGGACTAAGTGTACCTGCATTTGGACTGCATTCCATGCATTGCAATCCGGTTGGGTTGCAAAACACAAGTGTGATGCTTGCAACATTCCCTATCTGCAGTACATCATTGTCTTCAAAGATGACTTGCCACTTTCCATTTGCTGAACCCGTACTAAAATCTTCAAGGCATCCTGCATTTGGATGATAGGAACCGGAATAGTTTGTAAAAATTTGCCAGGCTTGGAGATTCGTCCACACATCAGCAAATCCAGCATCTGGAACTGCGGGAGACAGACATGGCACGAACTCGATATTCCATCTCGACAAATTAGTTGGTGTCGTAGAGGTAGTAACAGGTCCGACTAATTCAATTCTTGTGCCTGAAGGAGAAATAAGAGATACGGTCAGGTCACCGAGATATTCATGCATGAAATCTATTTCAATTCCACATATCCCTTGTGTAGGGCTGGCGAGATCGTTATCGACAAGACCTGTTACAAGAAAGTCAATAGTCAAAATGCCATCATCAGGAATTTCTTCGGAAGCCGTTGTTACACATTGTCCTTCTACTTCAACGGATAAGAGGCTCAGGCATAAAAAGCTAAGTGATAGACATATTGCTTTTGAAAAGCAAAGTTTAGTTCTTTCCAGGAATAAATAATACTGCATGGCACTCCTTTGACAAAATAATAAAGATAAGGTTCAATCACTGTGGAGCGAGTTTCACGTAATTTTTAAAAAAGAGCCCTCCGGTAAGGAGGGCTCAATAAACAAGAGAAATGGGCAAGTAATAATTTTAAATCCCGAAAATTGACTTCATTTTCGGAGATCTATCTTATCTGACGATGGTGATATCACCGGTGATGATTTCCTTGAGATTATCTCCATGTAAAATTTCAATTCTATACACATACACTCCCGGATTAAGGGTTTCTCCTCTGAACTTTCCATCCCATCCTTCTTTTGGCAAGTTTGGCGGGAAGTTTGTTTTCCGGAACATCAGGTCACCCCAGCGAGTATAAATTTCCATCATAGAAATTTGAAGATCCGTCTTTGTAAATAATGTGAAATTATCATTCACATCATCGTCGTTCGGACTAAAAATATTTGGAATATAAACATCTCTGTTTCTAACCACCAGATAGGAAATTGACTTACTGATAAAGCAGCCCCGGATATCGTATGCATCCAATGTAATCGTACCGGCCTTATCTGCTACTAATTCAAGAATCGGGCAATTGATACATAGTACACTATCACCTAATTTCCAAACCAATGAATCAGGCGTAGCAGAAGTACCACTGAATAAATAGCTAAGAACAATGGTATCTCCAAAGGCATAGATAAACGTGTCATTTACATAATTTACTATAGAAAGATCAACTAAAACCAGACTTTCAATTGTAAATGAATCAGCAATCTTGCATCCGGTGGCATCTGTAACTTCAATTTCATAATCGCCCGGAGGGAGATTAGGGAATACAGCTGATGGTACGGGAGGTGCTCCATTCAATGAATATGAATAAGGCTCCACACCACCAGTTACAAAGCTTACCTGTGCGCTACCCGGTGGATCACCCAGACAATCAGGTGAAACAACCAATAAATCCAGAGCGGTAGGGAAATCTCCTACCTGATCGATAATGACATCATCAACTGCTGTACATCCTGTAACATTGTTAATAACTGTGAGCACATATGTACCTGCAGACATTGCAGTTGCATTGAGTTGCGTTTCATTCGATAAGCTTCCTGTAAGTGTGGTCCAGCTAT
>JAYUXX010000153.1:0-4893 GCA_043752765.1 Saprospiraceae bacterium
TGGCAAAAAAATGAAAATGTACAATCCACGATTATTAACAAGACCTTCCGTTTTCGGCGGCTAAAAAACCGTATTTTTGCCGCCTCTAATGAGTGATCAGATCAAGCATGAGTGCGGCATAGCACTGATCAGACTACTACAACCTTTACAATACTACCAGGATAAGTATGGTACGTCGCTGCACGGGATATACACCCTTCAGCTCCTCCTTCAAAAAATGCGGAACCGTGGCCAGGACGGCGCCGGTGTTGTAACCATAAAACTGGATCCTAAGCCCGGATCAAGGTATATCAGCCGCAAACGAAGCAATGGTCCTCAATACCTGAAAGAAGTCTTTCAGGGCATCTTTCACCATTTTGAAGGCCTTTCACCTGAGCAACTAAGTGACAGCCAATGGCTTAAAGAAAATAAACCTTACACGGGTGAGGTACTCATGGGGCATCTACGATATGGTACTCATGGCGACAACTCCATTGAAACCTGCCACCCCTTTGTCCGGCTCAATAACTGGATCACCCGAAACCTGGTCCTGGCAGGAAATTTTAACCTGACAAATGTTGACGAACTCTTCAACGAGCTAGTCAAACTAGGTCAGTACCCTAAAGAAAGATCGGATACAGTTACCGTTCTTGAAAAAATAGGTCACTTCCTGGACAGCGAAGTGGAACATCTTTTTAAATGGTACAAGCAGGATGGATATGACAATGAACTTATCACGAACCTGATCACGGAAAATCTCGACATTCAGAAAATACTGAGGAGAGCTTGTAAAAAATTTGATGGCGGATATGTGATGGGAGGAATGATTGGGCATGGCGATGCATTCATTTTCAGAGATCCGAATGGCATACGGCCCTGCTTTTTTTATGCAGACGATGAGATCGTAGCTGCTGCTTCTGAAAGACCTGCATTACAAACTACATTAAACGTAAGTGCCCGGTTTATCCAGGAACTTGAACCCGGACACGCGCTCATCATAAAAAGAGATGGCAAGTATGATGTGCTTCCATTTATAGAGAAAAAAGAAAAGAAAAGTTGTTCATTCGAGAGAATCTATTTCAGTCGTGGTTCTGATAAGGATATTTATGTTGAACGAAAAAATCTTGGATGCAACCTGGTTGAAAGAGTATTAAAGGCAGTCGATTATAATTTTGAGGATACGGTATTCACGTATGTTCCCAACACTGCAGAGGCAGCTTTCTATGGAATGATGGAAGGACTGCATCAATCGTATAATAAAATCAAGGCTGATCAAATTATCGCCGCTGATGGCAAAATGAGCGCATCAGAAATCACTGCGTTGCTTGCCAAACAACCCCGGATCGAAAAACTTGCAAATAAGGATGAGAAACTTAGAACCTTTATTGCCAGTATTGATACACGCAATGAGATGGTGTCCCATGTATATGATGTCACCTATGGGATCATTCAGAATGATGTAGATACACTTGTACTTCTCGATGATTCGATCGTAAGAGGAACCACGCTGCGTGATTCGATTATCCGGATGGTCGCGTTACGGTTGAAACCAAAACGAATCATCGTCCTCAGCAGTGCGCCTCAGATCCGTTATCCGGATTGTTACGGTATTGATATGTCGAAGATGGGTGACTTTGTGGCCTTTAAAGCATTAGTTGAGATCCTCAAAGAACAAGGCAAGGAACATCTACTCCAGGAGTGTTATGAGCGATGCAAACTGCAAATGGAATTACCAAAAGATCAGATGATTAACGAGGTGCAAAGTCTGTATGCAGTTGTGACAGAAGATTGTATTTCTAAAAAGGTCGCTCAGATTGTTTCCCCTGATGATTTGGATGTCGAGGTGGACGTTATCTTTCAAACTATAGATGGTCTTCATAAATCTTGTCCTGATCATACGGGAGATTGGTATTTCTCAGGAAATTATCCAACCGAGGGGGGAAATAAAGTTGTCAATAAAGCATTTATTAATTTTATGGAAGGGCGTGATGAAAGATCATATTAGTGAGTTGTGAGTTGTGAACAGTGAGGCGTGAGTTGTGAACAGTGAGGCGTGAGGCGTGAACAGTGAGCAGTGAGTCGAGTTGTGAGTCATATGTTATGCGTCCCGTGTATTAAGTCCGGTATCCGGCATCCAAAATTGTGGATCCATAAATCCAAAATCGTAAATCCAAAATCGTAAATCGAATGCCTGATATCATTAAGCTGCTCCCCGATTCGATAGCAAACCAGATTGCTGCCGGAGAAGTCATACAGCGCCCGGCGTCCGTGATTAAAGAGTTATTGGATAATGCTGTTGATGCCGGTGCAACAGAAATCAACGTGATCATCAAGGATGCGGGCAAAACACTTATCCATATACAGGATAATGGTTCCGGCATGTCTCCTACAGATGCGCGTATGAGCCTAGAGCGCCACGCCACCTCAAAACTCAGAAAAGCAGAAGACTTATTTGATATCCGCACGATGGGATTTCGTGGAGAGGCCTTAGCTTCTATCGCTGCAATCTCACACATGGAAGTCAGGACACGCAGAAGTGAGGATGTCATCGGTACACGTATCCTGATAGAAGGTTCGGTTGTTATAGCGCAGGAAGGTTGTCAATGCCCGGTGGGAACATCCATCATCGTACGGAATTTATTTTTCAATGTACCTGCACGACGAAAATTTCTAAAGAGCGATCCTGTAGAAATGCGTCATATTCTCGATGAGTTTCACAGGCTTGCGCTCGCTTTTGAAAATGTACAATTCAGATTACTTCAGAATGATCAGGAGGTCTACAATCTTCCTACAGCAACCTTACGGAACAGGATCCTCAGCATATTTGGAAAAAAGATAAATGAGTTCCTTGTACCTGTCGATGAAGAAACGAATTATGTAAACTTTGCCGGATACATCGGTAAACCCAAACTTGGGAAAAAATCCAGAGGCGAGCAATTTATTTTCGTCAACCGACGATTTATTCGAAATCCCTACTTACAACATGCAGTCAAATCTGCGTACGAGGATATTCTTCCCGAAGATCAATTTCCATTTTTTGTATTATTTCTTGAGATTAACACCGATAGGATTGATGTCAATGTCCATCCGACAAAACAGGAAATTAAATTTGAAGATGAGCGTATCATCTATAATTATCTGCGGGTGGCATGCCGTCATGCATTAGGAAAATATAGTATCACGCCATCACTTGACTTTGAACAGGAAATTGGTATCGATCGTGCATCCGGAGAACGGGAAAATCAATCTTCTCCATCGTTTGGAATGAGCCCCTTCGAAAGAGACCGTCAGCAGGAAAAAGATAATATAAAGAAATGGGGAGCTCTATTAGAATCGATTGAAGGTTTTTCATTGGAGAAAGGAGAAGAGCATGCGGACATTCCAGATCCATTTCATCCTTTATTTCATCAGCCCGAAACGAACGATGGGTATGATATTCCCACACCTGTACATTTATGGCAGAGATACATTTTAGTACCTGGCATCTCTGAATTACTTATTATCGATCAGCGTGCAGCACATGAACGAGTTATTTTCGAATCGATGATGAAGGATCTGTCGATGCATAACCCATCCATTCAAAAATTACTTTGGCCGGAAACGATTCAAAGCACCGCCTCCGATGCAGTTTTGTTGCAAGAACTTATTCCACATCTGCAATATCTCGGATTTGATATTGCTGAATTTGGACATGGCAGTTTTATCATTCATGGAATACCTGCGATCATTACTGACCTGATCGCTCCTCAACAAGCCATTGATGATATCCTGAATCGATTTAAATCAGGCCATGAAGAAATTGAAATGAAGCCGATCGAACGCATAGCTTCTGCGCTGGCAACGAACCTGAGTCGCAAGCGTGGCGATACCATGACCGAAGAAGAAATGCAGAGGCTTATTGAGCAGTTAATGGCTACTGAAAACCCTTACGCAAGCCCGTCCGGTCGAAAAACATTTATCTCCATAAGTAAAGAAGATATGTTCAGGCGTTTTCAATCCTAAAAAGAACCCGACATTCGCAGTCTATGATGCCCATTTCACCTATTGTAAAACACCTGTTGATCATAAATGTGATAGTATTCCTTGGAATAAAATTGCTGCCGCCTCAGATTGGAAATATGATGCCTTGTTACTCCCCTGCTACAGGCATGTTTCAACCTTTCCAGGTCATCACGTACATGTTTACACATTTTGATGTGAGTCATATATTTTTCAACATGTTGAGCCTGTACTTCCTTGGGCCTTTAGTAGAAGCCACACTGGGTCCGAAAAAATTCTTTGGTCTGTATATGATTTCGGGACTTACAGGACTGGCTGCCCATTTCCTGGTTTGGTATCTTCCCTATCTCACTGGCCAAACCGATATGGCACCAATGTTTTCTGTGTTAGGTGCATCAGGAGCTACTTTCGGCGTCACGATTGCATTTGCAACCTTATATCCGGACCGTGAGCTTATGCTCTTATTTCCTCCAATTCCGATTAAAGCCTGGCTCATGGCCGTCATTCTGGTAGGTATCGGTTTATATCAGGGAATGACCGGCACCGGAGGCAACATAGCGCACTTTGCGCATCTTGGTGGGGCAGTTGCCGGCTTTATACTTGCCAAACATTGGAAGAGCGGTGGCAGATTTCTGAAATAATTACCCTTCCCCGCAAAGTTTTGTATTCACCTGCTTCAATCCGGTACCGGACAACTGGCACATCGGGTACGCTATCTCCACTGTAATCAAACATTAACCGCCCGGTCGTCGTTTTGGCTGATAAAACCTACATTTACCAACGTGTTCCGATCCATCATTGACGATATACGATTTCAGTTCCAAACCGGTAATACAATTACCCGGCTGATCATTGTCAATGTGGCCATTTTCCTTGCTGCGATTGTTTTACAACTTATTTTGATGTTGACAGGAG
>JAYUXX010000154.1:0-11438 GCA_043752765.1 Saprospiraceae bacterium
TTGCTCAACGCATCACTTTCTGGTGAGTTGGCTCTAAAATCTTCTTTCGATTTCACATTTCCCTGCATAGGTTTTCCTTGTACAAAAGACCAGAGATGGTGATTGAAATCAATACCCTGCATTTCCATGTTTAAAAAAGCTTTCGCATTACTTCTTGCAGAAAAAACTTTTTGGCGATTGCGTATAATTCGTTCGTCGGTGAGAATTTCTTCTAACTTTTTATCTGTGTATAAAGCAATGCGTTCCGGATCGAGATTATCAAAGACAGAAAGGTAGCCGGGTTGTCTGCGAAGAATTGAAATCCAACTTAAGCCTGCCTGGGCACCATCGAGAATTAATTTTCCGAACAAAGCTTTGCTATTTCGTTCGGGAACACCCCAGATGGTATCGTGATAATTGATATAGGTGTCGTCGGTTCCGCACCAATGGCATCTGATGATTTCTTTTGATTTGGACATAGTTGGAAACGAAGGTTGGAAGAAAAGTACGAAGGATATGCTATGGGGGTCCTAACCGTAAACAAACGTTTACGAAGTGGTCGAATTTCGTCGAAATTCTACACGTCAATGCACACCTCCAATCTACGCCCTCTATCAATCTTCTAAATTATCCATTTCCTAAAAAACGACATTTTTAAACAGCCCCATTTGAATCTCAACCAGGAAATCTTTTCCTGTAGATGGCAACCTGATTTCAAAGAATCTTCAATCGAACAGTCAATACGCACTAGCCCATTTTGCTAACCGTAAACAAACGTTTACGAAGTGGTCGAATTTCGTCGAAATTCTATACATCAATGCACACAGCCTTTCCATGCGATCTTTTAAATTCCCCACTCCACCAAATCCTCCAAAAACTACATCTCCCCACTCCACCAATTAGACAGTTCACTCCATTGCCAACCATAATCCCAATATTTCAGTACTACTAAAGAAACCCCCTATACCTGATGACATACCCCTCCCGCTAAAAAATCCTAATTTTGAAGAAAAAATGCCTTTTTATCATAAACTAGGTGCCTTTCCACCCAAACGCCATACCCAATTTCTAAAACCCAATGGCGGTCTCCATTACGAGCAACTCTTTGGCACAGTAGGTTTTGACGGCATGTCCTCTCTCCTCTATCACATCAATCGTCCTACTCAGGTAAAACACATCGGCCCCGTTAAAAATGTAATGCCCATCGTAGCCGATGAAAGAAATCTCACCGCCAGAATATTGAAAGGATTTGACGTTCCCACAGGAGGAGATATTATTACGTCCAGACATCCCTTGCTTATCAATAAAGACATTCATATAGGATTAGCGGCACCTACTACTTCACTGACAGATTATTTCTATAAAAACGCAGACTGCGATGAAATGATCTTTATTCATCGAGGCACCGGCACGCTCAGAACATTCCTGGGAAATATTCCTTTCGAATACGGTGATTACCTCATCATCCCCCGCGGAATGATCTATCAAATGGATTTTGATACGGACGACAACAAAATTTTATACGCCGAATCTTTTCATCCGATTTATACACCTAAAAGATACCGGAACTGGTTTGGACAGTTACTCGAACAATCCCCATTTTGTGAACGCGATTTTAAATTGCCTTCAGGATTAACTGCAAGAGATGAAAAAGGTGATTTTCCGATCATGGTTAAAAAGCAGGGCTATCTCCATGAGATGATTTATGCGACACATCCATTTGATGTAGTGGGATGGGATGGTTATAATTTTCCATACGGTTTTTCAATTCACAATTTTGAACCCATCACTGGACGTGTTCATCAGCCACCACCGGTTCACCAAACTTTTGAAACCAAGGCTTTTGTAATCTGTTCATTCGTGCCGCGTATGTATGACTACCATCCAAAGTCCATTCCGGCACCTTATAATCATAGCAATATCGATTCCGACGAGATGATCTATTATGTGGATGGTGATTTTATGAGCCGGAATAATATTGAAAAAGGTTTTATCACCTTACACCCCGGTGGAATACCGCATGGTCCAGCACCAGGTGCGTATGAGAGAAGCATAGGTCAGACATATACCGAAGAACTGGCAGTCATGATCGATACGTTTGCCCCACTTCAGGTCACAGATCATGCAATGAGGATCGATGATGGGAAATATTTTCAATCATGGCTGGAATAAACTTTATTAATCGAGCTCGATTATAAACATTCCGTCTCGAGATTAAATTATCGTCACATACCATTCCTTAATTCCATAGTCCAAAACTATTAAATGACAAGTTGGCTTTCGATTTCTCCGGATTCAGATTTTTCTATTCACAACATTCCCTTTGGCATTGGTTCAATCGGCAGTGGAAAACTGTTTGCCTGTACACGTCTAGGAGATAAAATCCTAAACCTTCATGCCTTAGCTTCAACAGGCTTTTTTATTGATCTGGTGGAAGACCTTTCAGTTTTTGAACAACCTGTTCTCAATAACTTTATCAAACTTGGTAAACCCATTACCAATGAAGTGAGGTTACGCCTACAAAAAACGCTTGCTGATGAAAATTCGATATTGCGTCAATCCAATTCTCTGTTTATTTCCGTCGAAGAAATTGTACTGCACCAGCCGGTTCATATCGGAGACTATACAGATTTTTATTCGAGCATTGAACATGCAACGAATGTGGGCATGATGTTCAGAGATCCTGAGAATGCCCTTCTTCCTAACTGGCGCCATTTACCTGTCGGATATCATGGAAGGTCATCATCAATTGTCATCAGTGGAACACCTATCCGCCGACCATGGGGACAAGTAAAACCCAAAGATGCTGAAGTTCCATTTTTTACGCCGACACAGCGTCTTGATTTCGAACTTGAAGTAGGTTTCATAATTGGAAAAGACACACACCTTGGTTCTACAGTCTCAACCGAAAATGCTGAAGCGCACATCTTTGGACTTGTATTATTTAATGATTGGTCCGCGCGCGATATTCAACAATGGGAGTATGTCCCGTTGGGTCCATTTCTATCAAAAAACTTTGCATCTTCGATGTCACCCTGGATCGTAACTCTCGAAGCATTAGAATCCTTTCGAGTTCAAGGCCCAGACCAACAACCGGAAGTGCTTCCCCATCTGCGTTCTGCAGGAATGAGGAATTTTGATATATCGCTTGAAGTCAGCATTACTCCATCAGGATATCAGGAAAGCATTGTGACCCGCTCTAATTTCAAATACATGTATTGGAATATGTGTCAGCAACTCGCACATCACACGAGCAATGGCTGCAATATTCATGTAGGAGATTTGATGGCATCAGGTACAATAAGTGGTGATGAACCTGATTCGTTTGGCTCAATGCTTGAATTATCCTGGGGCGGTAAAAATCCGCTTACACTATCAAATGGTCAGATTCGTTCTTTTATTGAGGATGGAGACCGTGTAACTATGAGAGGCTGGTCTGAGAAAAATGGTGTCCGCGTTGGTTTCGGAGATGTCCATAACCGCATTGTAAATGAAAGCTGGCCCGGTCTGGCTGCTGAATGAGCCTTATATTTGTACTACCTAATCGTTGAAATAAAAAATATGTCTGTACTAACTGAAAGAGAAACATTGGCTCAGTCCACACAGGAAGATTTTCTTCCGTTGAATGGTACTGATTATGTAGAATTGTATGTAAGTAATTCAAAGCAAGCTGCACACTATTATAAAACTGCATTTGGCTTCCAGAGCTGGGCATACAAAGGTCTCGAAACGGGTAATAAAGATGTCGAATCATATGTAGTCATTCAAGATAAAATCAGGCTCGTCCTCACATCTCCATTGCATAGTGATACCATCATAGGTCAGCACATCGATAAACATGGTGATGGTGTGAAAGTGATTGCGCTTTGGGTGGATGATGCAGCAGATGCATGGCGTCAAACTACATCACGTGGCGCTAAATCATTTATGGAGCCAACTGTTGAGGAAGATCAGCACGGCCGTGTGGTTCGTGCAGGGATCCATACGTATGGTGAGGTGATCCATATGTTTGTCGAGCGCAAAGATTATTCAGGTCCATTTCTTCCTGGTTATGTAGAGTGGAAAACAAATTTTCATCCGGACTCAGTGGGATTAAAATTTGTAGACCACATGGTAGGTAATGTGGAATTGGGCAGAATGAATCACTGGGTAAAATTTTATGAAGACGTCATGGGTTTTACAAACATCATCACCTTTGATGATAAAGATATTTCTACAGAATATACTGCACTAATGAGTAAAGTGATGAGCAGTGGAAATGGAAGAATCAAATTTCCAATCAACGAACCAGCTGCAGGAAAAAAGAAATCCCAGATTGAAGAGTATCTTGATTTTTATGAAGGAGAAGGTGTTCAACACCTGGCTGTAGCAACAGACAATATCATCGATACTGTTTCCAAACTTCGGGACAGGGGTGTAGAATTTCTCCGCATACCAGCTACTTATTACGAAACTGTACTTGACCGTGTAGGTGAGATTGATGAAGATCTTGCACCATTACAGGAGTTGGGTATTCTAATCGATCGTGATCCGGAGGGATATTTATTGCAAATCTTTACCAGACCGATACAGGCGCGACCCACCATGTTTTTTGAAATCATTCAGCGTAAAGGAGCTCGTTCCTTTGGGAAAGGAAATTTCAAAGCATTGTTTGAGGCCATCGAAAGAGAACAAGAGCTTAGAGGTACTTTATAAAAATTCTAATCCTAATTCTACTTGTTGGGAATATTCACTCATCTACAATCAGGTTTTCATTAAATTCTAAAACTAATTTTTTTAATAAATTTCATTGCATTGAAGACCCCTCTTGTCAATCCGATTCCGGAAACTGATCCATCCATTTGTGCATTAGTCACGTTTTACAATGAAACACTTGGTTTCTGTCCGAATAGTGTCAAAACGATGCAACTCAGACCTCACCTTGCAGAAGCTTTTATCAATTTGAATAAAGCTGTGATGGAAAATCAAGGGAGCGTTTCCAGCGCATTGAAAAGATTAATTGCTTACATCTCCAGCTATACGACAGGATGTCAATATTGTCAGGCACATGGCATACGGGCCGCTGAAAGGTATGGTGCATCAGAAGAGCAACTTCAACACATTTGGGAATACAAATCACATCCCGCTTTCTCTGACGCTGAAAGAGCCGCTCTGGATTTTTCAGTATCAGCGTCATCAGTGCCAAATAGTGTTGATGAAACGATAACCAACAACCTTCGGCAATACTGGGATGACGGAGAGATCGTAGAAATTACGGGTGTAGTCGCCCTGTTTGGATTTCTTAACCGATGGAATGATTCGATGGGTACAACGATTGAGTCCGGTGCTATTGAGTCAGGGAAACAGTTGTTAACTGAACATGGCTGGACAGGTGGTAAGCACATGCGAAGTGAACATTGATACATATTGATTCAATTTTTCACACTCCCCGGCGTTACTAAAGTCATGAAAATAAAGAAGCGCTGGATTCTATTTATTGCTTTCATGGTGACATTCACAATGTGCAGCATACCTGAACTCGTTCATAAAAATTCCGGTATCAGTGAATCAACAGGCAGCGTACGTAATGGCAAATTGAAGAATGGATGGCTCATACCATATAAAGGAGACAATTTTCAATACTTCAATTCACTGAGTTATTTTATCATGGACAATGCATATGTTCATTCAAGTGTACATGCCACATTGATGAATGCATACAAAGAATGTGAAACAACATGCCCCGGAAAAGAATTTTACTTAATGGAATGTACAAAAAAGAATGGAGGCCGTATGCTTCTTCACTGGACACATCAGAATGGAATGAGTGTGGATTTTATGACGCCAAAAATAAAAGGAAATGCTTCAGATGTTTGGGCGAATAAGATTGGATTATTTCACTACCTCCTTTCATTTGATGCGGATGGCAAACTGAGTCTAAGTCAAAAAACAGAAATTGATTTTAAAACAATGGCAAAACATATTATCGCCATCGAAAAAGCTGCAAAACAACACGGCCTTCGTATCCGTAAAATGTTATTTCATACCGATCTTCACGATAATCTTTTTGCCAGTCCCAGCGGTAGATTACTACTTGAAAAAGACGTAAACATCGTTACACACCTCAGCGACCTTGTCAACAGGTTTCATGATGATCATTACCATGTCGATTTCGAATTCGCAGACTAATATTCATTTAATTCCACATTTTCAGCCTTCTAGTTTCTAATTTCTAATTTAATTTCTATCCCGCTACATTTATTTCATAATGGCGGGACCATCGTCGTACGATGGGTTTATAATTTCTACCTTCTATTTTCTACCTTTTCCTCCTTTCTGCCATTTCGCCCTTCTGCCCTTCTGCCTTTTTCTCGTCTAAAGCTTTTCTGTATAATCCAAATCCGCACTAAACGTTTCTTTCATCTTCCATAACGCAATGAATGATATAACTGATAAAATCACTCCCATCACCATTCCCGCATGCAGGATGTTTCCCGAAAATGTTTTATCTCTGAAAAACTGATATGATAAAATGATCAATGGTAACGACCCTCTCACAAAATTGGGAACCGTTGTAGTCACAGTTGCACGAATATTTGTTCCAAACTGCTCTGCTGCTACAGTTACAAAGATGACCCAATACCCAACTGAAAATCCCATCCCCATACAAAGCAAATAGAATGTACTTTTTGAAATACCGAAAGCATTGAGATATACAAACACCATCAATAAATTTAGCGCAAGGAACAAAGCCATTACTTTTTTTCTACTTCGTAAATATTGACTTAGTAAACCGGTACAAATATCACCAACGACAAGTCCTCCATAACACCACGCAATAGCTGAACCTGCTCTTACAGTCTCGGCCCCTTCTACACCCAAGGTCTTTGCAAACTCCGGAGAAAACGTAATCAACACACCCACCAAAAACCATAAGGGAATGCCAATGAGAATACATCTTAGATATTTTCCTAATCGTTTTCGGTTCGTAAAAAGTGCAAGAAAATTTCCTTTACTGTTCTCAGAATTTTCCATTTGCGTATATAGCACAGATTCACGGACACTGAACCGAAGGAATAATAATAGTAATCCTAATACACCACCCGCATAATAACACATACGCCAATCTCCCACTGTCTGATACACAAGATTTGCAACTATTGCCCCTAACAATCCCACAGCTGCAACGATCATGGTTCCATACCCTCTCTTTTCTTTTGGCAAAGTTTCCGCGACCAATGTAATTCCAGCACCGAGTTCGCCAGCAAGACCTATACCTGCAATAAATCTCCATACAGCATAAGCTTCTACAGAATGAACCATACCATTGGCAATATTGGCAACAGAATATAAGATGATGGAACCAAACAAAACAGATAATCTGCCCTTCTTATCGCCGAGAATTCCCCACAGGATTCCTCCTATGAGCATTCCATACATCTGCATACTGATAAGAAATTCGCCGGCATCTCTATTGGCTTGTCCTGTCAGCCCAAGATCAGTAAGACTAGCTGTTCTGACGATTCCAAATAATAAGAGATCATAGATATCTACAAAATAACCCAGCGCGGCAACGATAACAACGGGTGTCAGTAAACGGGTTGAATTGGTAAGTCCATTTTGCATTCAAAGTGATTTTTCGTAACATCATACATATCATCTGCCAGGATGAAAAATCCTAAGTCACAATGTTCGACATAGATGAGTCACATTGAAGTATGAATTTACAAGGAGATCACAGAAAAGCAAGGGTTCTTCTAAAAACAAGAAAAGCCGGGTGAACGCGTTTGTCCTCCAGGCCTTCTAATCAAGTGTTAACTGTTCTTAGTTTTGTACACTCGGTACATCCGATATCATAGAATGGGGTTTATGATTAAAACGGTATGTCACACCAAAGTTGATGAGGTAATCTGCAAAAGCAGCATCTCCCTGAGCAAAAACACCTGTTTCGGCAGTCTTTACTTTATCAAGGTAGCTCTGCGTGCGATTCCGCTCAACAGCAAAAGGGATTGAAAAATTTACAGCAATATTGCTTGCGTTATAGCTTATGCCTGGTTCGATAGCAATACTGTAACCAGGTCTGCGATATGCATTGCTACCTCCAATCAAGTCTTCTGCAGGTACACCTTCAATACGGCCGCCGGCATAAAGACTCAAACCTTTTAATGGAGTCACATATGACAATCCTAATCTCGCCAGATATTGATCCGGTACAGCAAATTCGATTCCACCCGCTTGTTGATTTCTGATCAGAACACCATTACTTTCTGCAATGCCAAACAGATAGTAAAGTGTAGTATTGACAGAAAATCTGTCAGTGATGATATGATATCCCTGTAGATCTAATGATGGGCTGATACCCCCGTCACCCGGCTGGATGGATTGATCCACGACAACTTCGCGATCTTCATTTTTATCCGGACCCTGGTTATAAAATGTATCTGTATAATCATACTTGCCGGTATTGAGTTTTACACCCACACCAATAGCATAATTGAAATTTACTTTCTTACTTGGGTTAAACAACCAATATCCAAATCCAACACGAACATCTCCAAGACCACTTGCACTTGTTGCATGACGTTCGCCTAAACCATTCGGTGGATTTCCTCCATGCTCATACATTGATGTACGATTATGAAATACTAATGGTAAAGTAGCATTCGCATATAGTCTTTCAGTAAGACCATAATTGAGTGTGAAATCAAGAAAACCTGATTTATTAATTACTTCTGTTCCATTCTCTACACGTTCAACTTCTTCATGAGTTCCTCTGAAATGTTTGTATGATTTAAAATATCTCGCATTTGTACCTAATAGAAATTCACCTTTTCCAAGGAACGCACTAGAGCCGGATACACTTCCACAACCAGAAAAAGACCGGATAGCTACACAGCCCTGGCCACTAACATTCGTAAACCCAATCATGATAATTGCCAAAATCGGGAGGTAAAATTTAAGTTTCATCGGGTTAATTTTAATTGTTTACGTAATTATTCTCTGCACTCACAGAAGGAAATACATATTATGATAATCCTTCAATTGAGATAATTACCGTAAGGCAAACTTAGAGCCAATTGTGCCAAAACCTTCCGAATCGGGCTTAGAAGTTGCTTAGAACTTGTTTAGAAGGTGCTTAGAAGGTGCTTAGAAGGCGCTTAGAAGCGTTTATGTAACTGATAATCTGTCGCCTGCAACAAAGGCTGACACCTTCCAATGGCCCGTAGTGTCTTTAAATAGAAATAATCGGGGTCCGAGCAGACTATACACAAACTGCCAATAGACCCATCCTTTATATTTTTTGTCATACGTCCTGATCTGAAACCATTCAGGCTCACCGTACGGATTCAACCCTACGGATGAAGTCAGTTCACTCTCTTCAAAATCAAAGAAGATCAGGTTGTATGATAGCTGTGTGATGACATTTGATTTTGTATCCGGTGTAGACCTTAGGTGCACATTCTTTCCTGTAATGGCGCCTAACAAATAGTAGTCATCCTCCATATCCATCTCTACATCATATGCATAAGGAAAAACAAATTGGTATTTGCCAGTTTCATCTGCAGTATCATGAAGAAAGACTCCTCCCATTTCCACTACTCTACCCAGGTGAGCCCAGAAATCAGTTGAATCACTTTCAGGCCTCCAATAACTTTTGAATACGGCAATGCCAAGCTCATCGCCGTATGTACTCGTTACTTCATTATCCAAAACTGAAATAATCCATTTTTCATCTTTTGTTGCAATTGCTTTTTTAAGTTCGGTCACAAATACATCAAGTGTAGGATCTTGTTTGGTCTCATCCCGTGGCAGTACTCCCTTGGGAATATCCTGAAGAAATAAATGCGACACAAATCAAGAATACAATAAACGATTTCATATGCCGGGAAGATTTTTTTGCTTCGTTTTTTTGAAATACCCGTATAAAGGTATGCCTATTGCAGTCAGCAATAAGCCAAAAGCTGAATTGATAATCAATGTTTTCCCCTGTACATAATTTGAGACATCCGTATATAAGGTTACAGAAAGAAAGAACACAGTGAACAAAACAAATATGGCTGGTACGAAAGGATAACCCCACACTTTATAGGGACGATTTGCCAATGGCATTTTCCGGCGGAGAACAAACACTCCAAACGCACTCATCCCATGAAATAAAAACGTCAGAAAAATAAGCATGTCCGTAAGCATATCGAATGATCCGCTCAATACTAATACCGAACTCCAGATGCCATGAATGAGAATTGCCTTTGCAGGCGTATCAAATTTTGGATGAATTTTTCCCATCGTTTTGAAAAAATTTCCTTGCTGGGCCATGGCAAAAGATATTCGAGTGGTAGCGAGAATATTTCCATGCGTAGCACCGAGTGTGGATATTATAACTAGTAACGCGATAACTCCTCCCGCAATAACTCCCATCACAATGGCAGCAGCATCCGATGCTACCATTTTAGAACCTGCCATTGCATCCACCGGCAACACATACAGAAAAGCGAGATTCACCAGAACATATAGAATGATACAAGACGAAAGCCCTATGAATAAACTCTTTGGAATATTCTTCTGCGGATTATTGATTTCACCGGCAACACTCGTAATATTATTCCATCCATCATATGCCCAGAACGCACCTGAGGTCGCGGCAATTAATGCACTCACAAGAGCCCATCCTTGAAATTGGAAGTTCGTAGATTCACGAAAAAAGTTATCTGAATTTCCTGCGCCGGAAAACAACAATCCGAACACCACGATGAGAATGGCAAGTATCTTCAGGCCTGTCAGTATAACCAAGATTTTTCCACCGGTCTTCGTACTGATATAACTGATCATCGTAAGAAGCATCACTACAAGAATCGTCACTGCTTTTACTCCTATGTTTTCTAACGGAAAAATGTGACCAATAAAAGGTAAATAAATGTTTATCGTTTTCTCTGTCTCTATTGAAAATCGAGGTAGCTGTAAAAAGTATTCCGTGTAAGTGCCACACACATATGCGATCGAAGCCACGCCGGCTGTATTAATCACCGAAAAGCCTGACCAGCCATAGAGAAAAGCAAAAAAATCTCCATACATCTTTTGAAAAAAGATATACTGCCCTCCAGTCTCTGGTATCATGGCTGCCACCTCTGCATTACTCAAGGCCCCAAACAACGTGATTATCCCCGCACCAATCCACACGGCTATCAATAACTCTGGAGATCCAAGCTGAGCAGCCATTGTAGCCGGTTTCATAAAAATCCCTGAGCCTATGATGCTTCCAATGACGATTGAAACGGATGCCCAAAGGCCAAATGAGGTTTTTAGTTTCATCCTGTAAAAACTGGAGTTTGAATTTTTTTAAAAAAAATTGCCGTTGTTTGGAGTTTGCTCCAACATCCATGTAATCTTCCAGGCACCTGTTTTCGCACAGAGATCACGAAGCAATATAAAAAGGAGTTCACAGAGAAATGCGCTGTAAGCTTCGTAATCTAAAAATGTTC
>JAYUXX010000155.1:0-4889 GCA_043752765.1 Saprospiraceae bacterium
TGGTTACTCGGTACACCTGCAGCTGAAACGGCTACTGGATTGTCAACACCTATATAAAAGACGTTCATTTTTGTAGCTGAAACAGAGACTGAACGTTCCCCAACTTCATATTCAAACTCTTTCGAAAAGGTTTGAGATTCGTTAGTTACCGGATTTAATACATTGATATTAGCCTTATATTTTTTGATACCAACAGACCCGGAAGGAACAGTGTACTTCGCTTCGCCAGCAGCATTCACCGGTAAAGATCTGCCGTCCACAGAAATCGAAATCCCTGTTTTACTATCTGCACCTGCAGCAGCACTCAGGAAGATATCAGCTTCGTACGTTTCACCACGGATAACATATGATTTCTTAGCTGAGGAAACGACCATAAACTTATCCAGTACAACATCTGTAGTAGTTCCTACTTTGTTGGCCAGGTAGTTGAGGATGGTTGCTTCAGAGTTTTTAACATCATTCTGAAATTTACGCAGGATTGGTAACGCAGCTTGCAAAGGCATGTGATTGAAATTCATTTCAGACCAGCTCTTTTTCTTTCTTCTCTGCCATGATTGGTCATCTATGTCCAGTGCAATGTCATCTGCATAGGTCGCCATGTCTGCTGTATCCAGCAAGGAAATAAACTTAGTCCTGTATTCGAGAATTTTAGCTTTCAGGTCTTCTCCTATTCCGCGATCGACTAACATACGAGTTGTAATGTCTTTATTCTTCTCGCCCATCAGTTGATCTGTAGGTTGACCTGTCTCGCGATCAGGCATGTAAGATCCAGTTGCAAGGATCATGGTATCAATTATATTCTGGATATACTCATCCAGTTCTTTTGCATACTGACGAGCGGGATCAACCCGTTCGGCATATGTAGCAAGTGACTCTCTTTTTTTAGCGCCGTCTTTGATCGCCTGGGGCATCTTATTGTTTGAATCGTTGAGTGCCTGGTTACTTTTTACCATACTCTTATCAACAACTTTAAACGCATTGAAGATCTCCGCAGAGACGTTGAGGGCGAGCAGCGCAGTCAATACTAAGTACATAATATTGATCATGATCTGCCTGGGCTCCTTTGGAATTGACATATCGAATTACTAGTTTTTCTTTTTAGAAATAAATCAGATCGAATTAATAATCCAACATTAAGCTTTGGAGCCGCCTGTCATTGCAGTTAGTATATTGCCATACACACTGTTTAATGAGCGTAGGTTTTTATTAAGTGTGCCCATCTGGTCTTTGTAACCTTTAGCATCCTCAACCGTATTAGCCAATTCACCCATAGCTACATTCATGGAATCAATACTAGCTTTTCCTTGAAGTACACCCTGATACATCTGGTTAACCCCAACAAGATTCTGATTTAAAGCTGTAATGTGACCTCGGTATGCTTTCGTTTCTTCAACACTATGGCTTAACTCCTGCATTGCTTGATTCATACGATCATAAAAGTTACCCATTGACTTGATCTGATCAGAAGTCTGAGAAAAATCAACTTCCTGCAGAGCTTTTAATGAACTCATGCTTTTCGCCATTATCTGCAATTCGGATAACATTCCTCCTAGCTGACCTTCAACTTTTGCTCCATTCAATGGTCTTTGATCATTCTCCATTTCACTAGCAGAAAGCGGAGTAACACGACTATTGTATTTCTCTAATCCTGGATATAATTTTTCCCAGTAGTAATCTTTTTCTGGTGGAATAAGTCCTAACATTAAGAAAATGAAGGCTTCTGTAGAGAGACCTACAGTAATCATAAAATCGCCCCATGGAGCACTTCTGATTTTTCCCAGGGCCCCGATCATAACGATCGCAGCACCGAAACCAATGATGAAGTTTTTGAGATACTTGAAAGAATTCGATTTAATAACCCTGTTCATGCTGGTTGAGATGTTTTTGTTTGTTAAATGATTTTAATTGCAGATATCAGGAAAACCCGGAAGAAAGAAATCTTCGAAATCCCGGATTTGTCTTTGATTTAAATTTAAAATGCTAGAATACTAAGTAATGCCAAAGGAAGAAAATACGGTGCTGAATCACCAAATGAAAATTAATTTGTATCATTTATGGCTCTTCCCAGGAATGTCAATGCACAACGGAAACCAACATAGGATTTGGTTGTGTCCTGATATTCCCAGCTTCGAGTTCCTGTTTGTAAATAATAAGCTACATCCTTCCAGGAGCCTCCTCTGATCACTTTACGCTTATATACAGCCGGATCATCGTCCTTCGCATCATATTTTATGTCAGGGTTATTATCATGTACAATCGAATGCGCATTTTCGAAAAAAGCAGATTCAGTCCATTCAGCTGCATTCCCGGACATGTTATATAATCCATAATCATTAGGGAAATAAGCATCAGACTTAACTGTATAGTGACCCCCATCTTCGGGGTAATTACCACGACCAGGTTTGAAATTGGCTAACAGACAACCTTTTGCATTCCGAAGTCCATAACCTCCCCATGGATATGGGACCAGATCATGACCACCTCTTGCTGCATATTCCCACTCATGTTCTGTAGGAAGGCGGAAGTCTTCAGTATTAGGTTCATCACCCCTGTACTGATTCCAAAGATTAGTACGCCATGATGAAAAGGCTTTTGCCATTTTCCAATTGACACCCACAACAGGATAATCATCAAATGCAGGATGCCAGAAATAATTTCTTGTGAAAGGTTCGTTGTAGGAATATGCGAAATCGCGGATCCACACTAGTGTGTCCGGGTAGATGCTAACTTCTTCGCGGTTAATGATTTCAGTTCGTTTGCCTTTAAACTGAGGGCTAGCTGCTTTTCTCCAGTCTTTCCAATCGTATTGGTAAACAAACTCACGTGTATCGAATTCTCTTTTTCCGGCAAATACATCATCACCGCTAAAAAACATATCCTCAAGAGTTTCATCTGTCCAATCGATCTCATAATCCCAATCGATCACCTGGTTGCCTAAATCATCTTCAATAAAGTGATCCAGGGTGGAATGAGCTACGGAGTCCCTTACCCATTCGACAAACTGCCGATACTCGTTATTGGTGATTTCCGTATCATCCATATAGAATCCTACAATAGATACTGCCAGCGGACGCTGCATATAACTATTGAAGATATCCTGGTCGGCCTGACCTATATGGAATGTGGCACTTGGAATATATTCCATGCCATAGGGATTTATACCTGAATACTTGGGGCGATCCTGTGCACCTATAAGTTGTCCTGTTTCTTTAGTGCTGCATGCACTGAACAAATAGGCCAAACTTAAAATGGCCATCGCAGAGATTGAAAGTTTCCTCATCCTTTTAATAAAAATTTGGCTGTTTTGGGTAGCTCAAAAAAGAGGCGTAAAGATAGTTTTTTGACTTAGATATCCAAACAAATATCTTTTTGCTACTACTCCAGGGACAGCATTTTTTATGCCAACAATCGTTGTAACGACATATTATTTGACAATATTATGCTATCCGGCGAATTTAAATTTGTTTCCCCTCACATCGCATATACATATGAATTTCTATTCATAACACCCACAATACAAACCTTTTACAGAAAACATAGTAATGATCATTCTACTTGAAACGTTCTCCTCGTTTTTTACCTGCCTGAGCAGACAAAATTTTCTCAGAGATTTCTTGGATTATAAATCGTTCGGGGAGGCAGTCCCGCTCCAATCATTTTACCCAGATTGTACCGAATCATTAATTCATGGCTGCCCTGGTGAAACGATTGTAAACTGCTCAGACCTATATCATATCCATAATGCAGGTAAAACTTAGGCGAGAGTCTGACACCTGCTGATAAAATTAAAGCATCAAGATTATTACCTCCAAATCCCCGGTATCCAACTCCGGCCGTAAGGATGTTTTCCCACTCAGCCCGAACAGATAATTCTGCCTGGGTTTCCACAAGATCAGATTTTATGTAGACTACAGGATAGATTGAAACCTGTTCAAACGTCTCAATAAAGTATTCGGCAAAGAAATGATAGGTTGCCTTAGGCGAATATTTTATCTCTTCAAGCTTTATTCCGGAGGGATAATAGTCACTCATCGAAATCCCAGCTTCAAAATAATCACCGGCGAAATAAACACCGGCTTCTGCCATAGGTGAAATACCATTGACTAACCCATTAGGCAAATTAATATCCTGGTGGTTGATAATACTGCCCTCATATATTCCTTCCGGAGCTATCAGCTTCGTACCATCAAGACTCTGTTGTGACAGTCCTGCCCTGACACCGAAAGACCACAAACCTATTGGGGTCTCCCGAATATAATTGTATGATAACGTAAAACCGGTATGGGTTTCAGCTCCCAGAGATTCATTCAGTAATTGAATGCCAATGGCTCCCTGCCATAGATAAAAAGGCATGTGAGCATTTATACTTCGGGTTTCAGGATTACCGGGAAGACCCGCCCACTGAGTCCGATATTGAAGTCCAACCGCAAGACTACTTTCCATGCCTCCGAAAGCCGGATTAAACGCATAGCGATCATGCATGTAGAGACTACTTTGCGTGGCATGTTGAGCAGCCGCACAATGATATGTGATCAGGAAGGCAACGAAAAAATTAAAGCGGCAATTTCTTATCATTCTACTTTCGAATCCAAATTTTCGTGTGAGGTTAAAGATAAAGTAAATTAGGATCAGTATCAACCTTCAGGATTCAATGTCTCCATGACGTCACAATTGCATGAAGCAGGATTCTATAGATGTTCCTTGAGCGCCCAAGTATATTTTGAAATATTAGATCTCACAGGATATTTCACTGAACTATTGGACGACTTTGATTTTTAATCCATCATACCCAAGATGTATCCCTGCAGGTAATAATCGGTCAATTTCGGCATGCAGGCCAATATCATGACTAATATGGGTCAGATAGCACTGCTTTGGCTTCAAGAAAT
>JAYUXX010000156.1:0-1917 GCA_043752765.1 Saprospiraceae bacterium
TAAATCCAAAAGAAAAACCTATCAGTTATCGCTCTGATTGTGCACCTGCTACGATGTCATATGACCTCGCCATCAATAATGTTCGTGCCCGATTACTTAACGGAGGTGACATGTGGTGGGATTTAAGCATTGGTCAGTATATCGTTCCTGCTGTTGATCCATCATTAGGTGTTCCAGGTGTTTCATCCCTATTTGCAGGTGCTGTGTGGCTTGGTGGATTTGATGATGCCATGAATCTTAAAATGGCCGCCCAAACCTATCGGAACTCCACCTCTAATGATTTTTGGCCCGGTCCTTTATCAACTGTGGGAACGACAGGAGCAGACACTTGTCTTAACTGGGATCGATTCTTTGTTGTAAAAGGTGCAACCATTCGAGAGCACATCCGCCTATATGAAGCAACAACTGCTGCGGGTATACCTTTTGATTGCGAATCTGTCTCAGACGAACTAAAAGGATATCCCGCTCGTGGAAATCCACACTGGAGTGAATATTATGACTTTGATCTGCCTAACGATACACAAGGATTAGGTGCTTTTTATGATTCTAATGATGACAACCGCTATGATCCATGCGATGGAGACTATCCTGCGATCGAAGTAAGAGGTTGCCCTCAGGAAAGTAATTATCCAGACGAAATTGTTTTCTGGGTATACAATGATGCCGGTAATAGTCACACAAACACAAATGCGGATCCAATCCGTATGGAGGTTCAGGTTCAGGCTTTTGCTTATGCAACCAATGACCAGATCAATGATATGACATTCTACAGGTACAAGCTTATCAACAGAGCAGTAACATCTATTGATAGTACTTTCTTCGGCATGTGGGTTGATCCGGATCTTGGATGCTCAAATGATGACTTTATCGGAAGTGATACATCCCGGAGCCTTATGTATGTATACAATCAGGATGAATTTGACGGTGATCCGGGTTGCGATTGCCCAAGTGGAATCACCACATATTGTGATGAAGTTCCGATTCTGGGAGTGGACTATTTCAGAGGCCCTCTGGCTCCTGTCAAAGAGACAGATACATTTCCATTGGGAGTCGTTCTGGATCCATTTGATTATCCGTTCATCTATGATACGGTAATGATTCTTGGAGATTCATTAATAATCCTGGAAGTTGACCATCGTGTAGAATTGGGTATGTCATCTTTTACTTATCACGTTCGCCAGGGAGAAGGCTCATGGCCGGCAGCAATGACAGATCCACAGTCAGGTATTGAATTTTATCGTTACCTCTCTGGATCATGGAGAGATGGTACACCATATACATTTGGAGGAAGTGCTTATAATCTGGGCCCAGGCTCTCAGCCTGTCAATTATGCATTCACTGGCGATCCTGACGCAGGAGGAGATTGGTCAATGTGTACAGCTAACCTGGGTAGAATGGACCCTAGAACAGTTCAGGCAACAGGTCCTTTCCGACTTGATGCAGGTGCTATCAATGAATTGATCATTGGTGCAGTTTGGGTGCCAGATCAAACTTATCCATGTCCCGATTTAAGTGAATTGCGTGCAGCAGATGATCTTGCACAAGCACTCTTCAATAATTGTTTCCGTCTTCCAAACGGTCCGGATGCTCCAAACCTGGATTTTATTGAACTAGACCGTGAGCTTATCATGGTATTAAGCAACGACAGCATATTGTCAAACAACTTTAAAGAGTTGTATAGTGAGCGTGGTCTCGAAATTCCGGAAGGAACTCTTGATAGCACCTATCTCTTCGAAGGATACCTGGTCTATCAGTTATTGAATGGTAACGTTACCACAGGAGAATTGTCAGATCCCACAAAAGCACGCCTTGTATTTCAGGTCGATAAGCGAAATGGTATTTCAACTTTATATAACTGGTCTACAGTAAAAGGGCCCAACGGAATAGATGTGTGGGTTCCAATGGAACAGATTGTAG
>JAYUXX010000157.1:0-4872 GCA_043752765.1 Saprospiraceae bacterium
GCAGGGGTAGGTGAAAAAACAGCTTCAAGACTGATCCATGATTATCATAGTATCGAAATGGTATATGAGAAAATCGGAGAGATAAAAGGAAAGCTTCAGGAAAAATTAATTGCAAGTAAACAAGCTGCTTTTGACTCTAAAAAATTAGCCACCATCTTACTTGATGCACCCGTTGAATTTGATCCGGAAAAACTAATTATGGAGAAGCCGAATGCCGAGCGGCTTTCCGCACTGTTCAGCGAACTGGAATTTCGCGGCTTAGGCAAACGAATATTGGGCGATGCATATGAAGTCAATGCGCCTACTGCTCCGACTGCTAGACCCACGGGTTCAAGACAAGGAGATCTTTTTGGTAATGTTCAGTCTGATTCATCCAATGATGAATTTATACCCAAAGGAAAGAACATAGCAAATACAGCCCATACTTATTATGCAGTCAATACCGAGGAAGAGCGTGCAGCCCTTAAAGCAAAATTATTAGAAGTAAAAGAATTTGCTTTTGATACAGAAACCACCGGCCTTGACAACGAAATGGAAATTGTCGGGATGTCGTTTTCATACCAACCATTTGAAGCGTACTATGTGCCATGTCCAGCTGAATTTGAAGAAGCGAAAAAAACTGTTCAATATTTCAGTGAGGTCTTTGCAAATGCAAATGCAATGAAGATCGGTCACAATATCAAATTTGACATGAAAGTGCTCAATCTGTATGGTGTGGAGGTAACAGATCCGATATATGATACGATGGTAGCTCATTATGTTGCTGATGCCCACATCCGTCATAAAATGGATGTCATGGCAGAAGCCTATCTCGGATATACACCCATTCCGATAACAGACCTGATAGGCAGAAAAGGGAAAAACCAATTGTCCATGCAGGATATTGACTCCGAACGAATCAAAGAATATGCAGCTGAAGACGCAGATGTGACATTCCAGCTGAAGGCAGTAACGGACCGGATGCTGAAGGAAGTTCAGAGCGAAGATCTGACGAATAAACTTGAATTTCCATTGATCCATGTATTGACCGATATGGAATGTGAGGGCATCAATCTGGATGTAGATTTTTTAAATGAATATTCAAAAACGCTTACCGGTGAGATATATGAGATCCGGGGTAAAATTTATAAATGTTGCGGAGCAGAATTTAATCTTGATTCTCCCAGACAACTCGGTGATATTTTATTTGAGCATATGAAAATCCCTTACGAGGGTGCAAAAACAAAAACAGGTCAGTATGCCA
This sequence comes from Saprospiraceae bacterium, assembly GCA_043752765.1. Lineage (GTDB taxonomy): Bacteria > Bacteroidota > Bacteroidia > Chitinophagales > Saprospiraceae > Opimibacter. The sequence goes on from JAYUXX010000157.1 coordinate 1,244, forward strand.
CGGGCGAAGAAGTATTAACATTATTACGAGACAAACATGAAGTCATAGATCATATCATAAATTATCGTGAACTGACGAAATTAAAATCAACCTATATAGATGCTTTGCCAATGTTAGTTAATTCAAACACAGGCCGGGTACATACTACTTTTGGACAGACTGTAGCCGCTACAGGCCGTTTAGCATCTAACAATCCAAATCTTCAAAATATTCCGATCCGTACAGACCGTGGCCGGGAAATCAGGAAAGCTTTTATCCCACGGAATGATGAATATCTGATCATGTCCGCAGATTATTCGCAGATTGAATTGCGAATCATTGCTGCCATCACTCAGGATGAAGGGATGATGGAGGCTTTCAGAAAGGGTGAGGACATACATTCTACGACTGCATCTAAAGTATTCGGCGTCGGACTTGATGAAGTCACAAAAGAAATGCGCCGCCGCGCTAAAGCCGTCAATTTTGGTTTGGCATATGGACAATCCTCATTTGGTTTGTCACAGACCCTGGGAATATCGAGAAGTGAATCCAAAGAAATTATTGATAACTATTTTGAAAAATTTCCCGGGATTAAAAATTATATGACGGAAACGGTCGCATTCGCACGCGAGAACGGATATATCGAGACGATCATGAAACGTCGACGTTATCTCCGGGATATCAATTCAAAAAACCACACGGTCCGTAGCTCTGCCGAAAGGAATGCGATTAACTCACCCATTCAGGGATCTGCCGCTGACATGATTAAGATGGCCATGATTGCTATCCATCGTGAAATCAAAAACAGGAAGCTCAAATCCAAAATGCTTCTGCAGGTTCATGATGAACTTGTTTTCGACGTCTACAAAACTGAGGAAGCAGAAATGCGTGTTATGGTTGAAGATAAAATGAAACATGCAATTCCTGATCTTCCCGTTCCCGTGGAAGTGGGGATTGGATCAGGGATCAATTGGTTAGAAGCACATTGAATTGCATGGGGCATGGAGCATGGAGCAGGGGTATTTAAAAGACGATTGAATAGACGAAATCGCAAGATTACCACATCACTCAATCACTACATCACCCGCTCACTACATCACTCGATCACTCCATCACCACATCACCTGATCTCCTTAGCTAATATATTTCTCTGCAGCGTTGATAAATATTTTCATTTCTTCAATCGTACCTATGCTCACCCTTGTCCATCCGGGGACGTAATCATAGCTTCTTAGAAAAATATTATCCTGAGCCATTGCCTTCACAGGATCCATTGAAAATTTATCATTTTTGAAGAACACAAAGTTGGCAGCTGATTCAAGATGCTCTACGCCCCATTGTTTGAAAGATGTTGAAACCATCTCGCGGCCCTCTATAATTTTAGAGCGGCTAAAATTTTCAAAAACATCATCTTTCAGACAAGCGAGTGCCGCAGCACCTGATGTTGCCGTTAATGTAATGGATCTGCCTGTATGCATCTCTGACATACTAAGAATGACATCAGGATGAGCGAGAGCATAACCAATTCGCATGCCTGCAAGGCCATGAACTTTTGAAAACGTTCTCCCCACAATCAATTTTGGAAGTGTGGATATGAGTCCTGCAACACTGCTATTTTTCCCACCCGGACTTAATTCGAGATAAGCCTCATCTACAAAAACCGGATAACTACCTGCATACTTTTCGCAAAACGATTTAAGTTTGTCAGCAGGAATTTCAACGCCCGTTGGATTATTCGGATTACAGATAAAAATCAGTTTTGTATCTGCACTTACTAATTTGCTCAATGCATCGAGATCGTACTGATAGTTTTTATCCAACGGTGTGCGGGCCCATTTACAGCCCATACGTTCAGCGTACACCATCAAAAAATCAAATGTGGGATGACACGCCAGTAATTCACCACCACGTATTCCAAAATGCAAACCGGCCAGTCCAAGTAATTCTGTGGATCCGGCAGTAATCAAAACGTGATCCGCAGTAAGTCCTTCACGTCTTGCAATTTCATCCTTGAGGTCAGAAATGAATTGACGCGGATACCTGTTTGCTTCTGACAAGCTTTCCATGACTGCTTTTCTTGCTGCATCACTTGGACCATATGCATTCTCATTTAAATTTAACCTGATGGATCCGCCGGCAGATAATTGTTTGCTGGTGTAATGATGCTCATTATGACGATTGGGATCATACCATCCGGAAATCGGTAGTACTGCGGCGGCCATGGCACTCCTTTGTAACCAGAGTCTTCTTGAAATTGTATTTGTCATAGTATTGGAGATTTGAATGGCAGGTCTGATGATCTGATAGGATGTAATTCTTAAAAAGGACTTGTTTTTATCACGAGCACACATCTTTACAATTTCACACTTTAAACCCTTGCTTCCCAGGTTATTTTGTTTAGCCTAAATTTATGACAAATTAAGAGCAAATGGATTTCCCTTCACCTGTCCCTATCAAAGAAATTGCATCCTGGATAAATGCCACGATCATAGGCAATCAGGATCTTGTCCTGAAGGGTGTAAACGAGATTCATAAGGTGGAAACAGGCGATATTACTTTCGTCGACCACCCAAAATATTTTAATGTTTCGCTTCAATCAAAAGCAAGTGCAATCATCGTTCCTGCCACCATGGAATGCCCTCCGGGGAAAGCCTTGCTCGTGGTAGATCAACCTTTCCTGGAATATGAGGTGATCGTCAACCGGTACCGTCCCTATGTAGCCCTCAACACTGCCTCTCGAGAAAATTATGAGGTGGATCCCTCTGCGATTATTGAGCCGGGCGCAATCATTGGTCAAAATGTTCGGATAGGTAAGCAATGTCATATACATGCGGGTGCGGTCATCCGTCCTTTTAGTTACCTGGGTGACCGTGTCATTGTGCACTCGGGGGCGGTCATCGGTACAGCTGCATTTTATTTTAAGAAATGGGAACATGGTTATCAACCGTGGACAGGATGTGGACGGGTCATCCTCGAAGATGATGTCTGGGTGGGTGCTGGCACCACCATAGCACAAGGTGTAAGCGGAGATACGATCATCGGGGCTGGAACAAAAATTGACTGTCAGGTGATGATCGGGCATGGCGTGGTCATTGGCAAAAATTGTCTTCTGGCTGCCCAGGTCGGCATAGCAGGGAAAACAGTATTAGGTGATTGGTGTGTGGTCTATGGCCAGGCTGGGATCACTCAAAACCTTCACCTTGGAGACAAAACGGTAGTATATGCGCAAAGTGGAGTTATGAAGGACCTTGAAGGAGGTCATTCTTATTTTGGTTCACCAGCTGATGAAACCCGGAAAAAATTTAAAGAGATGACTGCATTGAAGAATTTGGCAAACGAGTTTATGCAGCAGAAAGAGAATCATTCGGAAGAATAGATCTGACAGCTGTTTTTCGGGTATTCAAACTTCTATAGGCTACTGTTGTTTATTGCATAGATTGGTAAGGATCAATCTTAGGTTTTAATTTCCCGCCTCCTAAATAAACGCAAATGAAAAATGCATTCGTACTCCTGGTATTCTTTTACTCTACAGCCCTGATTAGCCAAAGCACTATCGTACTCCAGCCTGATGCAGCAGCGGGAAAAGATGCCCGGATTTTTAATCTCAACTCTCTCGCCAATTTTGGAAATGATGTAGATTTCATTGCCTC
>JAYUXX010000158.1:0-4871 GCA_043752765.1 Saprospiraceae bacterium
GTCAAGGAACCTAATGAAGAAGCATTTCTAACCGCTCTCAAGTCATTGACAATAGTAAGTGCAGCGCCGGCATTATTCGTGCGCAACAATGCTTCAGCTTTCATTAATAACACATCCGCATAACGGAAGAATACGTAATCGTTTTCAACATTCCCGCTACCATTAGCAAAGTCAACAGGATATTTTAGTACCCTGATACCAGTGATTTCCAGATTATTGCCAGTTTCTATCAGACTTACTTCAGGTGTAAAAGCAAGTTGATTTCCTTTGCGATCTTTTAATTCTACACCATTCTCATCATATTGCTGACCTACTAATAAACCTGCTTTCAATCCAGAAACGTCAGTCATGCCCGGATAATCAGCAGAGCGGCGTACATCACCAGCTTCAAAAGCATCGTAAAATTCACTTAAGGTTGTAAAGCCATTCCATCCACTCGGATCCTGGTTATAATGCAATGTTGAAAACCATCTTGAAAATACTCTACCGCTGCTGGTACCACCAACATTTTCTCCCGTCCAGATATTTTCTGATGAAACTGCATTATTGTTGGGAGCAAAATTTTCAAAATAGTTATTGTCAAGGCTATAAGCACCGTTATTGATGATAGCGTCTGCATTAGTGATTACCTGAGCCATATCCTCGGCGCTGAACGTAGGTGATTGACGGGTAGCAAATGTTCCCCTATTCAAGTGAGCTTTCATCAACAATACTCTTGCTGCATCTTTATTCGCCCGGTGAACAGGTCCTGCAGGAAGGTCATTTATTATATCATTGATTTCACTGATCACAAAATCCACAGCTTCCACAGAATTCATCACTGTAGGAGCACTTAGAAGATTGTCGCCAGGGTTTCTGAAAGGAACCTGTCCCCATCCGTCTGCTACTGCAAATACTGCAAATGCACGTATGAATCTGGATTCAGCCTCCTGTTGTGCAGAAGGGTTAAATGTCAGAATATTTGTAGTGACAAAAACCAATTGAAGTAGCTCATTAAAAGACACCGATAAGTTTGCATGATCAGCTGTCCATTTGTGTGTGTGCAATACACGCCATGCACCATTATCATCCCAATCGGGTCCCCTCGTAGGGCCTACCATTTCATCAGTGGAGTGTTGCGTCATAGACCAAAATCTGGCTTCGTGCTGAAATGTTCGAAGTCCGTCATAGGCTGCCCTTAGCAGGATGTTAACGTCAGGTGGGGACTTGGCATAAAATTCATCAGCACCTGCTTTGGTAAGATCATCATTTAGTTCTTCCTCCAGATTAGTGCAGCCCAAGGCAAATCCGAGAACTATTAAGATTAGATATTTAAATGATTTCATTAGTAATTGATTTAATAATTTAAAATGAAAAATTAGCTCCAATGGTGAATGTCCTTGCAGATGGGTACGGAATGTATTCAATGCCATATGAAGGCAAACCATTATCCGCAACATTCACTGTGTTGACTTCAGGATCGAATCCTGTATAGTTGGTAAAGACCAATAAATTCTGGCCTGTCACGTATATCCGTGTTCTTTTAAATGTGCTTCCAATGGACCCTAGATCATAAGACAAGGATGCATAAGAAAGCTTAATAAAATCACCATTCTCTAAAAATCGATCAGAAGCACTCACAGCATTTGAAGTTGCTTCCTGCACATCTCCATCCAATAAGTTTGCATCAATGTTTCTTGAACCAAGATTTCCAATATTAATAACAGACATTTTGGTGTTGTTGTAAATCTGGTGCCCCATTGCGCCATGAAAATTAAGATTAAGGTTTAATCTTCCGATTCCTAAAGCTGTATTGATCCCAAGAATCAAATCTGCGTTTGGATCGCCCAAGAAGGAGAATGCCCCATCATTCGCATAAACGCTCTGACCGCTCTCATTGATTTCCACGAAATCTCTGGTGTAGAAGGCATTAAGTGGTTGCCCGTTTTGAAGAAACATACTTGTTGCTCCGGAACTCCCCTGGCCGAAAAGCTGACCATAAAAAAATGGTGGTCCGTCATAATTTTCGAGGACATTCTTAAGGAACGCAATATTTCCTCCGATTTCCCAAGTTAGATTATCAGTATTAACAGCTCTGAAATTGAGAGCTGCCTCTACACCAGAATTGATGACGTTTCCGGGAAGATTGATCCAATATATCGCAGCTGGTCCTGGCTGAATAGTGGACGAAACGAACAATAGATCCTCCGTATTTTTATTAAAATATTCAATGGATCCGCTCAATTTCTGATCCAGGAATCCGAAATCAAGGCCAATATTGAATGTGGTGGATGTTTCCCATTTCAAGTCAGGATTTGCAGTATTTTCCAGCCTAACTCCCATATTATAGTCTATCGAATATCTATCCTGGGCCGCTCCGGCAGGGAATTCAGAATTTCCAGTCTTACCCCATCCGGCTCTGAGCTTCAACTGGTCAAAAGCTCCTCCTTCCAGAAAATCTTCAGTATGTAAATTCCAGGCAGCTCCTACTGCAGGGAAGAATCCATACTTGTTGTTTTCACCAAATTTGCTTGAACCATCGGCTCTGAAGGTAAGTGTAACCAAATATTTATCACTGACATTAAAATTGGTTCTCAGAAAATATGATTGTAGCTCTGATTTAGGATTATTGAAAGAGGTTGTAACCCGGCTGTTTGGATTAGAACTTTGAAGATTAGAAGTATAATCAAACTCATCCAGGATAAAATCCTGCGCGGTAAATGTGGATCCACGTTCTCTAAGATTTTGATATTCAAATCCTAAAACCGCATTCAGGTTTATCCCCGGTGACAAATCTGTAATGTAGTTTAACGTATGAGTTAGGATTTGATTCGTGTTGTTTTCTTCAAAAATGCCTGCTATTCCGCGGCCTTCAATTCCATCGACATTTACAACTTTTGACATTTGAGCTCTCCTGTCACCAGCACCATGTGTGATGCTGTAAGCTAACCTGTAGACAAGATTATCTGTTAACTGATATGAAGGAGCAATACTAGCAATCACATCCACATTATTACTTACATCATCATATCCGGCGAGCAGTGCAACTGGGTTGAGAAAATCTCCAAATTGCGGGACCTGAATTGGATCACCATCTACATCGTAAAGGGGGTGTGTAGGATTCCACTGCAATGCGTTGCCAATCAAGCTGCCTCGGAAGCCGGCATTTGTTGTTATAGCAGGTCCATTATCCCTTGTATGCGCTGTGATAAGATTAAAATCCAGTCCAAGGCGCTTATTGTCGAGGAATTTAAATCCCCCCGAAAGGCTGGCACTTAATCTCCTCAGTTCATTTTCTTTTATAATTCCTTCCTGGTTAAGGTAGCCCAGAGAAATCCTGTATGAACCATCATCATTTCCTCCATTGACGGCCAACGAATGATTGTTTGTCATTCCGGTCTGTAAAATCTCATCAAAAGCATCAACACTTCCTCCGAAATCACCATTGGGAAGTCCATACTCTGTTAAGGCGGCTCTGTATTCATTAGCATCAAGGACATCGTATTTATTCAGGATTGAACTAAAACCAACAGATGTATTAAAATCAATCGATGGTGTGCCTTTCCGGCCTTTCTTAGTTGTAATGATGATGACACCATTAGCCCCTCTGGATCCATAGATGGCTGTTGCTGAAGCATCTTTCAAGACTTGCATGGATGCAATATCATTTGAATTAAGATAACTTAAAGGATTTACACCGGCACCGGTGCCCAACTCTCCTGTTAGGCCGCCTGGTTTAGTAGAATTTCCGGTCAACTGCACTCCATCAACTACATAAAGTGGTTCATTGCCTGTCCGAATTGAAGCGTTTCCTCTGATCCTTACAGTAGTTAGTCCTCCGGGTTGACCGCTGTTATTTATCACCTGAACACCGGCAGCTTGTCCCTGGATAAGTTGTTCAGGTGAAGTGTATACACCTTTGTTAAAGTCTTTTTCGCCGACCGCTACGACCGACCCTGTTAAATCTGATTTTCGTACGGACCCATAGCCAATGACTACAATTTCCTCCAGCGATTCACCCGAAATAAGTTGAATGCTGTAATCATTCGACATACCCACTGTAATCTCCCTGGAATCATAACCGGTATAAGAAAATACCAGAACATCACCTTCGTTTGCCTGGATATTAAATCGTCCGTCCAGGTCAGTTATTGTGCCGACTGAGGTTCCTTTAATGACCACATTGGTACCAATCAAAGGCTCTCCCGACTCGGAATCCGTTAATGTGCCTGATACTGTTCTTTGGGCATTTGTAAGACCTAATGCCAGAAAAACAAAACAAACACTCAACAAACATCGCAATGGAATTAGTAAATATCTGTTCATAATAAATAGTTAGTTTAGAATAAGATGGTTTAGAACGTTTTGAATGGATTATGACCTGTCCCCGGTATTCAGGGGTAATAGCATTTTTCGTTAAAATATACTACACACTGAAATAGGGATTTATCAAGGGATCGGAGATGGACCTAACCTGATAAACTGAGATCATTTGAAGAAACAACAACCATATTCCCAGAGGCAAATACGTTTCACGTCAGGTCCGATAGGAATATGCATGTTCAAGGGCAAATGTGACTTGAAGAAGAGCATTTCTTGTTTGAAAATTTCTTGTTTAAAGTTCTTCAAGACAATATTAAAAAATTAAAAGCGTAAACTAGCACACAATACAAGATTTCTTTACTCAACTTTCAGTTTAAGCGATGAAAGTCGTTCTCTCTTATGTAAGTTGATTTTTGTGGTGAACGAGTCTCTTATTGTGTTTGCGCTGTCTTGTCACCTTTCATCCGGCTAAAAATTCCAATCGTAAAAGTTGGATTGGCAAAAATATTCTTACCTGAAAAAGCGGTGCCTACCCCTGCGATGACTCCAAAAGTTGGACTGATATGGTA
>JAYUXX010000159.1:0-4868 GCA_043752765.1 Saprospiraceae bacterium
CTGCGAGCTACAATTGGTTAAACAATAATTGGCCAGGAGGCGGTAGTCTTTTGTTAATTATCGAAGTCGGTTTTAAGCGTAATTAAGTACAACGTGCCATCTCTTTTCTCTTTCTTTGGTATTGCAAGTTTGTTAAAGAAAAGAATGTGATAAAAATCAACCCCCTACTTCTCTTGTTAGCCGGAATGTATTTCATCTCTGCTTGTAATGAAACGGATTGTAGTGCTTTGAATAGCTTTTCTGGCATTACAGAAAGAGATGAAAGTGGAAAATTGATCCGGGCTGATTCGAAAGACTGGACATTCCATGATCAATGGAGTGACCAGGAGAAAGGATTATTTGGTTCGTCGTATAAAACAAATTGTCCACCACCATCACATTTTACAATTATGGCATATCCCAACCCTACGGACGCACAATTCAATATCACCGTAAATAAAACGGATGCAACACGGGTCGAACTTAGATTAGTGGATGATGATTGTACAACCTTTATATCCCTGGATGAAATGAGGTCGAATTCGATCGGCCTGCAACCTGAAGGATTTAAGCAACATGGACTTGTTCGGCTTTACTACAAGTTTATTGAGGATGGTTGTGAATATCAAGGTCACGGTGATATCCATATTAGGTGATTACTGATAAGATTTTAAAAAATCTATTACACAAAAGATGTAAAAGAAAAGGGGAGCAAATTGCTCCCCTTTTCTTTTAATAAATACTATTCTTCGCCATTGGAATAATCTGACTTCCTTTCCCGCTTCTCACCGGGATTTCTGCTATCTGGTCTGGAAATTTCCTCGTCTCCACCATTTTCGGGAACATTCATTCCCCTGGAGTTCTGATCTCTTTCCTTTTCAGAAACTTCATCTCTTCGTTGACCGGAATATTCATGCTCCTTATGGTGCTGATCCTGATCATCCTGATGTGGAAACTCCTGATTTCGATTTTGCTCATCCATCTGTTGTGAAGAATTACCTTCTTCAGAATAACGTTGACCAGAATCTTCTGTATTCTGTGATGGTCTTCTACCATTTTGGTCATCCGTACTATTCCACTGCTCTCCGTTCTGTTGCTTTCGATCGGCTATCTCAGATCCCGGAACATTACTACCAGTGGTCTGATTTCGTTCTCTGCCTTCCTGATTTCTATCGCTACCGTTGGAATTGGAATTATCAGTCTGCTGATGATGCATTGATTCATCTTTACTCTGTTTCCAAGGCTCGGTAGATTGATTTCGACCTTCAGAATCCTGTTGCATTCCTGAAGGATTCGATCGTTCTTCATTTCGGTTTAATTCTTTTGATTCTTGTTTATTGCCATCTTGTCCTCGCTGAGAATAATTATTCTCCTTTTGTCGCGATTTATCAGTTGGTATTTTATTTTTATCCGTGGGGCGATTTGATCTTGTGATTGACATATTGAATAGAAATTTATGTTGTTAAAGAATGAAAAAATGTCTACTCAAAACTGGGCAAATTTCATTTCAATTGCGTTACACGATTACCACCAATAGTAATAGTTAAATGAATACTCAAAAAGCAACCAACTGTTAAAAACTTATTGGGAGACAATAAACTAATGAGCTTAATAAACTTTGGGCTTATTAGTTTTTGGGAGGTATAGAATGTTTAATTACATCAAATGTTGTGATCATTCCCACTAAATCTTCATGCTCATCTACGACAGCCAATGCGTGAAATTTATTCTCAAGAAAAATATCAACTGCAGCTCGTAACTCCGCGTTTTGATTAACCTTAAATACCGGTGTGGACATAATTTCTTTCGCAAGCATACTTGCAAAAAGTTGGTCATTGCTAGCTTCTGCCTCCGGGTTATTAAACTGTGTGAAATGGTGTTCCATTCGGTGGATATCATTTAAGCTTATCATTCCTTCTACCTTACCATCTTCAACTACGGGAATGTGGTGAATGGAGTTATCTGTAATTTTTTCCCTTACCACAGCAATGGTATCATTCGGATTGACCGTGATAACCTGAGTGGTCATAATATCTTTTATTTTGGTCGTGTTGTCCATAGAAGAAAGGATTAAGAGGGATAAAAGGAATACAGCTCTAAGAGTTAACAGGCAGAAAGAAAAAAAGATTAAAAGGGCGAAAGAAAAAATGAATTCAATTAAACCTGAAAATCAAGAAAATAACCGTCTCTGTAAATAACCTTTCCGTCTGCAAATATTTCTCCGCCGTTCTTCATATCACTAATCATGTCCCAATGAATCGTTGATTGATTTTTCCCACCGGTTTGTAAGTAAGATTGTCCGACTGCCATATGGATGCTTCCGCCAATCTTTTCATCAAACAAAATATTTTTTGTGGGACGCTGTATCCTATAATTAGTTCCGATGGCTACTTCACCAAAATATCGGGCTCCTTCAATCGCAAAAACCTGGTCTAACACTTCTTTACCTTGTCCTGCTTTCCAGTCCACAATTCTGCCCTTTTCGACTACAAGTGTAATATCACTTACATCATGTCCTGAAAACACAGAAGGATAATCGAAATAAACCTCACCTTCAACACTATCTTCTATAGGTCCTGTAAATACTTCTCCTGAAGGCATATTGGCTCGACCATCACTATTCATCCAGGTCCTTCCCTTTACGGAAAACTGAATGTCTGTCTTTGCATTCTTATACCGAATAAGGTCACATGTGTTCAGCAAATCAACAATCCCTTGTTGTGCCTTTCTGACGGCCAACCATGACAATACCGGATCTTCATCCTGTAAACGGCATGCATTAAAAACAAAATCTGCATACTCCTCGATTGACATACCTGCTACATCGGCCGATGCTTGTGTTGGATACTGACATAAACCACGCACCAAACTGGTATCGGCGGTGCGTGAGAAATAAAAATCATTTGCTTTTTTCCCGGCGGCAGATCTTCTACGTTTTTGATCCGCAGTTGCCAGGACATCTTCATACAAATCGTATGGAGCCCGGATAGCGAGATATGCATTAAAATGTTCCATCGCATACTGGTGAAAAATTGGCTCCATATCTAATAGGGGGCCATTTGCTTCGGACCAATAAATGGAAGACTTATTTTGAAAGGCGAGATCATATTCGACAGCCACGCCGGTTCGCGTGGCTTCACGATGAATAGCCTGCAATAACGGCTCAGCTAAAAATGAAGTAGACACAAGCAAACGCTGGCCTTCTTTCATCTGAAGACAATAATGAATTAATAAGTGGGCATACTTCTCAAGCATGCGGGGATCCGGTGCAAATGTTTCAGTCATCATATCCGATCACCACTCTTTTGCTTTATACGGATAGCGCACCCCATATGCATCAGAAAGTTGTTCTGTAAGCATCTCCCGAAGTATATCAATATTCTCTCCGGTCCTGGCGGATATCAAAACAGTCTGAACACTATACTCATTTTTAAGCCGACCCTGGATTTCTTCTTCGATTTGTTCTTTAATATGATCTTCAAGAAATGCATCGTAGTGTGTTTCCCGGTAGAGATCAATTTTATTGAGCACCATGATCGTAGGCTTTTGTTCGATCTTGATTTCCTGCAGGGTTTGATGCACCGCATTGATATGATCTTCGTATTGCGGATGAGATATGTCTACAACGTGTAGCAGAATATCGGCCTCCCTGACTTCATCGAGTGTGGATTTAAAACTTTCTACCAGATGGTGTGGCAGTTTTCGGATAAATCCTACTGTGTCACTTAATAAAAAAGGCATTGTTCCGAATACAACTTTTCGAACTGTGGTATCGAGTGTTGCAAATAATTTATTTTCTGCAAAAACATCACTTTTACTTAGCAGATTCATCAGTGTTGATTTTCCCACATTCGTATAGCCGATGAATGATACCCGAATCAGCTCTCCCCTGTTCTTTCGCTGGGTGATATTTTGCTGATCAATTTTTTCAAGCTTCTTTTTGAGTAACGCAATTTTATCGCGGACGATACGACGGTCCGTTTCGATTTCCTGTTCTCCGGGACCTCTCATGCCTATACCACCACGCTGTCTTTCAAGGTGATCCCACAAACCTCTGAGTCGTGGAAGCAGGTATTGCATTTGAGCCAGTTCTACTTGGGTGCGTGCCTGAGCTGTTTGTGCCCTTCCGGCAAAAATGTCCAGGATCAGACTTGTTCGATCTACAATTTTAATTTTCCATGCCTCTTCCAGGATATTGGTTTGCTTCCCTGTCAGGTCGTCATCAAAGATGGCCAAGTCGATATCATGGGTTTCGATGTATTTACCGATCTCTTCTACTTTTCCGCTTCCAATAAAGGTTTTTGAATCGGGCTTCTGCAGTTTTTGTGTAAATCTTTTGACTGTCTCTGCCCCCGCAGTTTGTGCTAAAAAATCAAGCTCATCCAGGTATTCGGTGATTTTCTCTTCCGAATTTGGTGGGAGGATTGCTGCGATAAGAACAGCGCGCTCTTTTCGCTCGCCGCCTATTGTCGTTTTCTTCTCCCCTAGGTTCCAATCGTTTTTTTGTATCGCCATGGTGTTGAAACAGTTTACGTGGGGGCAAAGTTATTGAAAAGGCAGAAGGGCGGAAATGGGTGAAGGGCGGAAAAGGGTGAAGGGCGGAAAAGTGAAAATGAATTTAGACAAAATTCGACCGCTTCGTAAACGTTTGTGAACGACTATGTATAAGTCAGAAGAGCAGAATAAAGGGCAGAAGGGCGGAAATGGGTGAAAGGCGGAAAAGTGAGCTTGTAATGGATTTTGTGTAAGTGAGAAGGACATTGTCTGTGAATCGAAGATAGTTAAGAAATCAGTTGAGTTTCATTCGTTCTGGAAATTGAATAGTTAGTTGGTTTATGATCATGCCCCAATCGCGCATTCCCATCGTCCATTTTCTACTGATTTGCTCA
>JAYUXX010000160.1:0-25327 GCA_043752765.1 Saprospiraceae bacterium
GGTATAAGTCGTAAATCTTCTTTAAGTCTGACTATACATAAGCCTGTAAATGAGACGCTTGATGCAACTACTGCTTTACACATGGCCGCCCTTATTTACGGAGCATCTATATTGAGGGTGCATGATGTAAAACCAGCAATGGATGCTATTGCTGTCTTTAAGAAACTTCAGGAGGCTAAAAACCATTAATACAAAGTATTGTCGTCTATAGGATGTACTAACCAGTTTGATACTATAAATGAAAAATGAGTCCGATGGGATAAAGCACAGTGAACTGTCCAAAAGAAGAGGTTTCCTCTATTGGATAGGCCGCTTTTTTCTATTTCTCATCATCCTGTTCTTTAGTATTCTACTACTTGTCCAACTTCCCCCCGTACAGTTATGGGGCGCGAGGAAGATGAGCAAATCCATCAGTAAAAGTTTAAATACTTCTGTTACGATAGGAGGATTTAAACTCCATCCAATATCTGATTTGAGCTTGACAGATATTTATGTTGGCTCACCCGATCACCCCGAAGACACACTTCTCAGGGCTAAAACTTTTAATGTCGACTTCCTCAGGCTTTGGGACCTGCTTAATAATAAGCTTACGGTCAACCAGGTCATAATAGGCGATGGGTTTTTAAATATTGAGAAAAGAGCAGGTGATACGCTGACGAATCTCGACCTGGCAATGCGTAGACTTCTACCTGAGAAAAAGGACACCAGTAAAGCGGCATTTGTGTTTGACCTTGAAAAAATCTCGGCCACCAATTTACAGGTTCAAATAAATGATCACACAGTCGGCTCGCTGTTCAGTATGGTCCTTGGTAGGGCTGATATCGCTTTGGATACCCTTGATATGGTAGGTCAATACTTTAGTGCGGATTATATTGATATTGACAACCCGCTCATCTACATTACTCAAAAAGTGACCGAACCTGTCATTCGTACATCTATTCAGAAAGAAGATAAAACGTGGTCCTTTGACATCAACGCCCTGAAATGGACGGACGGGAGAATAATCATTAATAATGAAAATAAACCGCATGATACCAGTCAGGTCTATGGGCTGGATTATGCGCATATGTCGCTTGCAGACGTGGATATTTCGGCCGATTCGTTACGGGTTCGCGGGTGGAATATCAGGGGAAAGAACATTGACCTTCACGTGCTTCACCAAAATGGATTTGAGATTAAAACAGCAGCAGCAGAGGAGGCCATTGTTTCGAGTGAAGGCATCAACTTCAGGGAGTTTGAAATCGAGACGGGTGACAGCCATATTCGAAATTCAATCGAAGTTAAGTTTAGTGGTTTTGATGACTTTAAATCATTTGCGGATTCTGTATTCTTCATTATGCCTCAGGCTGATATTAAGCTTCATTTTAAAGATTTGCTTGCCATAATGCCGGCTCTTGGAAAGGTGGATTTTATTTCTGACAATAAAGATAAAACGGCCATTCTCCAGGGTGATGTCAATGGGAATATCAACAAGCTGCGTATACTGAATATGAATGCAAGTATGGGTGGACTAAGGATGGTTGGTGATTTCAGGTCACGTGACCTTACTATCAACGGGTCTCAATTATTAGGTCTGGATCTTGATATTGCAACCTTTAGTACAGCAGCCATAAAAGATCTATTTCCACGCATGAATTTGCCACCGCTTTTGAATAAACTCGGACAGGTAAATTTCTCAGGAAAGTTTGACGGATATCCTGATGATTTTGTTGCTTTTGGAGATTTCAAGACTGCGTTGGGGGCTTTGAAGTTAGATATGAACCTTAACCTGGTTAAAGGGATCGCTAATGCCAAATATTCCGGCAACATTAGCCTGGACAACTTTAACCTCGGCGCATTTCTCAACAGTAAAGAAATAGGACGCGTGTCCATGACGGGTCGTGTTATAGAGGGTAGTGGACTTACACTTGAATCCATCAACGCAGATATCACAGCGGTAATGTCTCAGATGGTATTTAAAGGGTACACATATCGGAATGCACGACTTGATGGCCTGGTCAGTGGAAAACTGTTTAGCGGCACAATGGATATCAATGATCCGAATGTGGATATGCATTTCGAAGGAACTGTAGACTACAGTGGAAAGACACCCAAGTTTGATTTTGTTTCACGCATTGACAGTATCCGCTTTCTACCTTTAGGCTTTGGCAAAGAAGTTTTGGCAATCAGTGGAATTTTTGATGTTGATCTGACTGCAGGTTCGTTCGATGAATTCAGTGGATCTATTCAGGGAGAGAAGGTCACAGTACGAATAAAAGATGTGGACTATCACCTCGATAGCTTATACGTGGATGCGCTTTCCGACTCAATTACGGGCGATCGCTTTTACAATTTTAAATCAAACGTTGCCTCCGGAATTTTTAGTGGGGTATTTGATCCCGTTTCACTTCCGGGTTTTTTGCAACAATATCTTCATACCCATTATCCGAGTACAATAGGACCGCCCAAAAAACTGGTCGCGATGCAGAATCCTGTTCGGATGTCCTGGGATCTTAGAATCCATGATAGCGGTCCATGGCTTGAGCTGGCGGGGTTTCCCGGGCTTGTGATCAAGAATGCATATACACATGGATCTCTGAATTTGAATGAAGGGAATATTGTTGGTTTTGTAGAATTACCTGAAATGCACTATGCGGGACTTAATATCTATGGTTCATCTATAAATTTTGAAGAAAACAAAGGCAGGCTTGACGGAGATCTGGAAGTAATTGCAGCCGACTTAAAAGAAAACTTGTTTTTTGAAGATGTTATAATTGATGGAACAGGCACGGATGATAGCTTGCGAGTGAGAATTAAGACTGATCACATTGCTGAAATTATTGATGAGCTCGATATTGAAATTACGGCTGATCCGGAAGATGGAAATTGGGCATTTAGCATTAACCCCATCAAACTGGAAATGCTCGGAGATAACTGGGTCATCCCGCCCGGTAACCTGATTGAAATAAAGAAAGATGAATTTAATTTAGAAAATTTTGAATTAGTTGCTGGCGACAAACGAGTTGTGGTTAATGACATCAATAACAAAGGACTTGAAGCCTTTATCACAGGCTTCGATGTTACATATCTCAATTCATTATGGATAACTGATAAATTTGAATTTTCGGGAGTATATACTCTTGACTTGGAGGTGGACAATATTTATGATATCAAACAATTGAAAACAGTTCTCCATATTCCGGATATGAAAATTAATAACGAGGATTACGGTGAGTGGATCTTCAATGCAAGTATGAATGACCCGAAAGATTCAGTTCATCTTGATCTGGTGGTTAATAATAATGAAACTCATCTTACGGCAGTGGGAGCCTTTTTACCTCCTATCAAGTCCATTGCATTGGAGAAACAAAATTATTTGAGGTTGGCCGTGAATGCCACAGAATTCCCCCTCGACTTTCTTGAATTTTTAATGGGAGGAAACATCAGAGATACTGAAGGATCCATTGACCTGGCATTAAATCTGAATGGGAAGATTAACCAGCTCCGAGCTAACGGAAAAGGTAAAATTTATAATGGAAGTACAACTATAAATTACCTGGGGACAGCCTATTCATTCCATGATCAGTCCTTTACTATATCTGAAACGCTCATTGATCTTTCAGGTGTAAAATTGTATGATGTCCAGGGCAATGTAGCCTATGTTCAAGGGGGAGTGACACATCGGTATTTTAAAAACCTTGGTTTAAAAGCAACCATTGAATCTGAAAAAATTATTGGACTTGATGTCACCTCAGAAGAAAATAGCAGCTTCTACGGCTTCGGAATTGGAAAAGTTTTTGCGCGCTTCTCCGGAACTCTTGCCAATCTTAGCATGTATATAGAACTTAAAACGGCTAAGGGTACTCGGATGGCAATACCATTATCCGGTGGTTCTACAGCAACAGAAAAAGATTTTGTGGTTTTTCTGGAGAATGGAAAACTTCCAGCCTCTCGAACCGTTGCGTTTAACCTTGGTGGCATTGATCTAACTATGAATCTTGACATTACCAGGGATGCCGATATTGAAATCATATTCGATGATAACACCGGTGAAGTTCTGCGTGCCCGGGGAGAAGGTGCTTTGCAAATCGCCATGTCCAGAACGGGTAATTTGTCGATGTATGGAAATTACAGAATCTCGGAAGGGGATTACTTATTTACCAATTTCCGTATTGTTAGAAAACCTTTTGATCTTTTACCTGGAGGTGAGATACAATGGGCGGGCGATCCGTATGATGCTACACTTAATGTACAGGCACTCTATAAGGGTCTCACTGCTCCCGTCTACAATTTGATTCAGGAATATGTTGTAGGTGTTGATAATGAAAACAGCGTATTACAATCCGCGCGTGAAAGAACAGAGGTAGACCTGACGATGACGTTGACTGGATCACTGCAACATCCAAATATCTCCTTCGATATTGAATTTCCTAATCTGACGGGTGAAGTAAAGGGTTATGTGGATAGTAAGATCAATGCTTTGAAAGCAAATCAGAATGCAATGCTTGAGCAAGTTGTAGGGTTACTCTTGACCAGATCATTTTTGCCATCCTCCTCAGGTTTAGGAGGGACAGGTGTTTTGACGGGAGGTATTGATAATACCTTGAGTGAGTTGTTATCAGCATCCTTATCTAGTTATTTGTCAGCTTTATTAGGAGATATTATTCCGCAAGGGAAAGTGCTCTCAGGGGTAGATTTCCAGGTAGGATTTGATTTGGCATTGACACAAGGTTCTCCCACAGCTTTTGATGATAATACAACCAACTATGGGTTTAAACTGCCATTGGAGTTTTTTAATGACAGGCTTTCCCTCACCGTGGGTGGAAGTTATGTTACCGGGGCCACCTTTGGTCAAAATGGGAAATACTTTGCCGGTGACGTCACATTTGAATATGATCTGACACCGGATGGTCAATTAAAGATCCGGGCATATAACCGCAATAGTGAATCCTTCGAAGGACATAAAAACAAAGTTGGTCTGGGTCTGGCTTATCGCAAGGAATATGATCGTGCAAGGGACATATTTACAAACCGAAAAAGGAAAAAAAGTCTTAAGCCTGTGGAAGAATTAGAAGGAGGTTGATCACAGAAGGGGAGACAGTAATTGCGGAACGACTAATTGTTAGAAATGATTTTCCACGTTTTGCCATAAGAGTTGGCTACTTTTTCCCGCGCCCTTTTCAATCTGTTTATATTTAACCCCTAATTCATTTTAAAATTTATGTTTCAGACACTGACAGACGGCCTCGATAATGCATTTAAATCATTACGAGGAGATGGTAAAATCACGGATCTTAATATAGCAGAGGCAATCAAAGAGATTCGCCGTAGTCTGGTTGCTGCAGACGTTAATTATAAGATAGCCAAAGAATTCACAGATAAGATCAAGGATAAGGCGATGGGTACTCGCAACATCCTTAATTCTGTTAAGCCAGGGGAATTGATGGTAAAGATCGTCCAGGATGAGATGATCGATCTCATGGGCGGTCAGGCAGCTGGGATCAACATAAAAGGAAATCCGGGTATCATTCTTATCGCGGGTCTTCAGGGAAGTGGAAAAACCACGTTCTCTGCTAAACTTGCGAATTTTCTAAAAACCAAAAGAAAAAATAAGCCTCTGTTAGTAGCCTGCGATGTATATCGTCCTGCTGCTATGGATCAACTGACCGTTTTGGGGGAATCCATAGGGGTTCCGGTCTATAAAGAACCTGAATCAAAGGATCCAGCCGCCATTGCCTTGAAGGCGATCCAACACGCCAAAGTTCATGGATTTGATGTTGTCATCATCGACACAGCGGGTCGTACTGCGATCGACGAGGTGATGATGAAAGAGATCCGGGAAATCAAAGAAGCCGTTCAGCCTAATGAAACTCTCTTTGTGGTGGATTCAATGACCGGACAGGATGCTGTTAACACTGCACTGGCGTTCAATGAAGTAATCAATTACGATGGCGTAGTTCTCACTAAACTTGATGGAGATACACGAGGAGGAGCTGCGTTGTCGATAAAGTATACTGTTGGCAAACCTATCAAATTCGTCAGCGAAGGAGAGAAAATGGATACGATTGATATGTTCTATCCGGATCGGATGGCGCAGCGTATTCTGGGCATGGGTGACATCGTCACATTTGTAGAGAAAGCTCAGGAACAATTTGACGAGAAAGAAGCCAAACGAATTGAGAAAAAGATCAAGAAAAACACGTTTGATTTCAACGACTTCTTAGGCCAGATGTCCCAGATCAGAAAGATGGGAGATCTCAAATCTTTGATGGGAATGATACCCGGTGTTGGAAAGGCGATTAAAGATATTGAAATCGATGACAAAGCTTTTGTCAAGATTGAGTCCATCATTCAATCCATGACCCCTGATGAGCGCGTTAATCCCGAGCTGTTAACCATGAATCGTAAAACGCGTATTGCAAAAGGATGTGGTCGCGATATTCATGAAGTCAACATGTTCATCAAACAGTTTGATCAGATGAGAAAAATGATGCACACACTTAGCAAAGGAGATAATATGCAGCGAATGATGAGCCAGTTTAAAGGCGGAAAGAATTAAATCCCGCAACGTGGATTACCGATTTTTAAAGTCGGAATAAAAAGGAAAAACACCAAAGACTAAAGCTCCAAAAAAAGCTTACCCCATCACCCCATCACTCCATCACCCCATCACTAAATCACCCCATCACCGATCTCCTCTTCAAAGATCTCCTCCTCACTGATGTCGATCACCTCATTCCCAAACATTCGTTTCAGCGTCAACATCACCACCATATTCAAGAGCAGAAGCGTCAATCCATAAAAGACATCTTCTATAGGAATCGTAAGGATTCGAATAGAAAGGTTTTCGGCATTATTGTACCACACTACTTCTTCGGGTATCCCTGTTCCGGTCAGAATCCCATTCACAATCAGGAAAGGAATAAAGATCATGCCATACATCTGATAAAAGTGGTCCAGCCGTCTTCTGTAAAAGAGATCTGTAATCAGCAAGGAGGCCGAACAAACTAAAAAAGTAATGGAGGTATACATTAAATCCCGAAAGAAAATCCCTAAACCGGCTAATGAGAAGATCAATCCGTAGGTAACAAGTTTCTTAAACCCATTTTCAATTTCAAAGGATGGAAAAATGGTTCGAAGTGAATGCAGTGTAAATATGCTTGCATATGGAATGCAGATAAAAAAAAGGATTTCTTCGATGGGAAGTCCCCACAATTTTACACCCAACACATAGTCCGGATTAAATCCCCACACCCCAATCCTTGTAAATATGGAATCCCAGGCTATAAACAAGGCCCCCACGATTATATTAGCCGGAAAAAACCATTTCCATTCTTTGTGAAAATTTAGCTTCGGGTGAAAACTGAAAATAAAGGGAATGAGTACAGCGCCCAGGTTAACCAATAAATACAGGTACATCAGTTGTTCTTCTTCATCTCCCTGAAATATCTGAGGGGAACGAATAACATTCCAAAGGATTCTCCATCGTATTTTGTAATGTGCTTATGGTGCATTTTATGTGCTCTGCGTATAGCCGTCAAATATACACTGTTTGAATTTCTAAATAGTTTTAGCCGTTGATGGATAAAAATATCATGAACGAGAAAATAGGCGAGTCCATATAAAGCTATACCGCTGGCAACATAAAGTGCCCAATTCAGATCCCTGAATTGCCATAATGCAAATAATGCCATAGATGGAATTGCAAAAACCAGGAAGAACGAATCATTTTTTTCCATCACAGAATGATCGCGGGGCTTAACATGATGATCTTTATGTAAAACCCAGAGTAAGCCGTGCATAATATACTTATGCGTAAACCATGCTATTCCTTCCATTCCCAGAAAAGTCATTAATATGATGAGAAATCCCATTTGAAAACTATTATACGTTGAAATTAATCGATTTTTACCACGCTTCCTTAAAGGACAATTTATACATCAAGTAAGTGGTAGCTATAATGAATAGCTTCTTCATGTCCGGAATTCGTATTCTCCGGCTTCTGATTTCTTCAGGAGAAATTCGTTCCAGCCTGTACAATAGCTTTAGGTAATATCGATATGCCGTCATTACACCCAGCCTGGCAGAATCCGGCAGCATCTCAATCCCTTTACGTGCCTCCCTAAAGTCATTCTTTACATCTTCGATAATCACATTTTTGTCATAGGAGGTCAGCTGGTTTGTATTGATACCCGGAAAGTAGCTTCGCTGCAGATCATTATTATCATCATCGACATCTCTCAAAAAATTTACTTTCTGAAATGCCGAACCAAGTCGCATGGCAGATTCCTTAAGTTTTGCATATTCTGCATCATCACCATTGACAAAAACCTGCAAACACATCAATCCTACAACATCTGCTGATCCATAAATATAGGCTCGATATTCCTCGTCTGAATAATCTTGTTTATTCAGATCCATGCGCATACTTGAAAGAAAAGCATGAATTAATTCATCCCCGATCCGGTATTTACGCTTTGTTTTTTGAAAACTGTGTAGAACCGGATTCAAACTGATTCCATATGTAATCGCATGAAATACATCCTCCTCAAATCTGTTTAATAAATCTTCTTTGGGAAATTCATGAAATGTATCTACGATCTCATCAGCCATCCTGACAAAGCCATATATATTATAAATATCCTGACGTATGGATGGAGAAAGCAACCTGACTGCAATTGAAAATGAAGTAGAATACTTTTCCGTCAGTCTCCGGCTAAACTCGGAAGAGAGATCGTGATAAAGATCAAACTGCGTTTTCATACACCTTGATCTTTTTCAAAATTTCGCGAGCGACTATTTTACCGGAAATTATAGCTGGGGGAACACCTCCTCCTGGAACAGTTAACTGACCCGTATAATGAAGATTTTTTACTTTTTTATTTCGAATAGATGGTCTGAAATATCCGGTTTGAAATAGGGTATTTGCCAACCCGTATGCATTTCCTTTGTAGGAATTGTAGTCGTTTATAAAATCATTGACGCAGTAGGAATTCTTTAAGATAATATTCTCCCTGATTTTCTCATTCGTTACTTTCTCAAACCTGTCAATAATCAAATTGAAATACTTTTCACGCAGTTCGGGCGTGTCTGCAAGCCCCGGTGCAATTGGGATCAGAACAGTCATACATTCCTGTCCCTCCGGAGCTACAGTAGCATCTGTAATGGAAGGAATGTTGACGTAAAATAAAGGTTCTTCCGGCCACGCAGGGTGATCATAAATATCACCTGCATGCTTATCAAAAGAGGTGTCAAAAAATAAAGTATGGTGTCGTAAGTGGTTAAGTTTTTTATTAATACCAATAAAGAAAAGTAGTGCTGAAGGTGCAAATACTTTCTTTTTCCAATAGTCCTCTTTGTAGTTGCGGTATTTTTCGGGTAACAATGATTCTGTATGATGATAATCTGCACCACTCACAACGTAATCTGCTGTGAATACACCTTTCCTGGTTTGGATACTAACTATCTTTGAGCCTTGCACATTTAGAGATTCCACAGCACAATTGGTAATAATTGTCACCCCTAGTTTTCCTGCAAGATTTACCATCCCTTTGACTACAGAATACATTCCGCCATTTGGATACCACGTACCCATTTCAAGGTCTGCATGGTTCATAAAGTTGTAGAATGCAGGAATGTCTGAGGGTTTTGCTCCCAAAAACAAAACAGGAAATTCTAATAGTGAGATTAAATATGGGTGCTTGAATTTGCTCCTGATCTGATCCCTCAGAGACTGTATAAACAGGTGACTGTGACTGATAGTCTCAGTTGATAGGAACTCAAATAAAGAATGACCGGGTTTAAAAGCCATTTCATTTACAGCCAATTTATATGTCAGCTTGGCCTGCTCAAGAAAGCTTTTGAGAATGGGTGTGCTGCCGGGCTGGTATTTTTCAAAAAGATCAAACAATTCCTTTTTAGTTGCTGGAATGTCTTCAAATTCTTGAGTGCCGAAATAGACCCGGTAGGATGGATCCAATCTGAGAAGTTGATAATAGTCTGAAACGCTTTCATTGAAGTCTCCAAAAAAGTTTTCAAAGATATCAGGCATCCAATACCAAGTGGGACCAATGTCGAATGTGAAACCATGACTTATCCATTGCCGGGCTCTTCCGCCAACCTGAGAGTTTTTTTCAAGAATAGTAACCTCAAATCCTTCTTTAGCCAGGTAAGATGCTGATGAGAGAGAAGAAAATCCGGATCCGATAACGATTGCTGTAGGTGTCATTGTCTAACAAAATACTAAAAAGTTAGACAAAAATCAAACTTTAATTTTATTTAACAAATCTTTCAGATTCGGATATATTTCAATGTTCTTCCACGATTTATTTTTTTCGTACCCCTTTACTCTCTCTCCTGTCACCAGGAATTCATCATCGGGCTTAAGCACAGTTTGTCTGAAGTCAGTGAAATATCCATCAAGTTCGGTATCTGCAGGAGCCATAGTGAAATAGGAAACAAATACGCGTCGTCTTGATTCAGGTATAGGATGCAATGAATCAATACCTACATCCGCGCCCAAGTAAACCGTGTCTCTACCATTCATTAATAAGGTGTAATAGACGAACAAGATTCCTAATTCATGCAATTCATTTAATGGAAGAAATAGAAAATGCCTCCCATGCGTATTGGATCTGGGTTTTGGAAGATGTTCAATCTGAAAGAATAATTTTTGGCGCAAGAGGTTGGAAATGTAATGTTCATGGCCTACAGTGATACTATTTGTCTGCCAAAGGGTGCCTATACGACTGAGAAAAGGAATCAGTACTTTCAAAAATAGGTCGTAAAAACTCATGGAACGAAGCAAACGGTTGTAGGTGTCCTCAAAAAGCCTGGAATCATAATTCAGCATCGCAATTTTAAATTCACCCATTGCCTGGTCATAGTCATCATTCGGGGACAATCGTGAATTTACTGCGAGGTTGAGTTGAGGTTCGGTATAAGTCGCCAATTCCGAAATCTTATAACCAGCCTGAAGCATCAATGAAATATTCAGGAGCTTTTTTAGATGTTCATTCGTATATCGGCGGATGTTACTTTCAGTTCGCAAGGGATCAAGCAGGTTGAATCGACGCTCCCACATACGAATGGTATGCGCACTAATTCCGGTTAGCTCCTGGAGATCGGAGATAGAAAATGATGTCTTAATTTTGTCTAACATTCATTAGTTATTATTAGACAAAAGTACGAAAGGTTTGGTTAGCGTTGAAAAGCCCCCAAGAGATCCTCAAGTAAGTAATCCGGCTCTTCCAATCCAACATAAAACCTAACGAAGCTCCAGGGAATGTGGGGATCTGATCTTCCTGGCAAATTGTACAATGCTGCCATCGGCAAGATCAGCGCCTCATGTCCTCCCCATGATACAGCTATCTTCCATCGTTTAATTTTCTCAATAATATGCAGAAGTGATTCAATGTTTTGCAAATCAAACTCAACTGTAAAGAGTCCCCCGCAACCGGACATTTGACTCTTCGCCAATTCATATTGGGGAAAATCAGGATCAAAAGGATAGAGAATTCGCTTTATCACTTGATGACCTTTTAAATTCTCAACAATATATTGAGTTGATTTTTGAATTCGTTCCATTCGCAAGGGCAGTGTCCTTAGCCCACGTATAACCAAAGACGCATCATGTGGAGACAGGATACCACCGAGTGTCATATACTCGTCCACAAAGATTTTGCTGATTATTTTCTTACTGCTACAAACAATACCAGCTACCACATCACTATGGCCATTTATATATTTCGTGACCGAATGAATCACAATATCTACCCCCATTCTTGCGGGCTGCTGAAAAAGAGGACTAGCATAGCTATTATCGATCGCCGAAATTAAATTATGCTTTTTGGCTATTGCAACACAAGCACGGAGATCCTGTAACTCATAGGTAAATGTGTTCGGACTTTCCAGAAAGAGGAGGCGTGTTGTAGGCCTTATTAAATTCTCAATGGCATGTAGATCACTACCATCTACAAAATCATGCAGCACACCAAATCGTGCCAAGTATCTTGTCAAAAGTGATGAAGTCCAGCTGTAAGGATGTCTTACACAGATTACATGATCTTCTTGCTCTACACAACTCATGATAGCAGCTGCAATCGCTGCACTACCGCTAGCAAAAACTAATGCATCATCAGTGCCTTCCAACGCTGCAATTTTTTTTCTCAGGATCTCAACTGTGGGATTATTGCCCCTTGTATAAATATGCGAGTTGGCTTCGTCGAGCACTGATTTCCTGAAGTTTTCTACATCCGGGAAAACAAAATTGCTTGTCTGAATGACAGGTGGAGACATCGCATTGAAATACAATTCACGCTGTTCACCCAGATCGTTGAGAATATAACTTAAGTGGTCTTCCATAATGTGTTATGAGATCAATATAATTGGATAAGAAGCCTGATTACTTATGGTTGTGGGAATACCCATTTTGGAAACTCCCTTGGTTACAGCAAGATTAACATCCCGATGCGAAAGTTCCAGAACAGAAGGGGTCAATATAAAAGGAGCAGGAAGCGTACGCTCCCTCCACTTTAGTTGCATACAAACTTCCTGCACACCACCCGGCATTTGTGGATGGAATTTGACCTGGTCAAACGCCTGTCTGTTGGAATGAATAATAGTTTCACTTCCTGTGCCTACTGACAAATAAGTATAAACGCTTTCGATCAGGGTATTACCGGCATTTGTTTCCAAGCCTGAGAACGAAAATGG
The DNA here is from genome assembly GCA_043752765.1 of Saprospiraceae bacterium. GTDB lineage: Bacteria > Bacteroidota > Bacteroidia > Chitinophagales > Saprospiraceae > Opimibacter. The sequence goes on from JAYUXX010000160.1 coordinate 12,694, forward strand.
GGTTAGTGGGATTTCACCCGCCAATCCCTGAAGATAGATTTCCCGCTGTCGCTGGAGGCTTTGCATGATTGCTCCAATGTAGGAAGAAATCAACAATAGAAACGGGCAGTACATTTTGCACATTCTTAATGAAAAAGTTTGCGCAAAAACCACAAATAACAAAGGGTAGGACTTGCAATCACAAATTGCGACTGATACGTATCAGCCTTACGTTCACTGTATAATATTCTAAGATTGTTATATGCTCTTCAAAAACCTTCTTACTAAAAACGAGCCCGGCGTATTATAAAACACCAGTAAATTTTACTAATTCAAAAGTTAAATCAGGTGAAATGGGTGGTGGATTATTCAAATGTAAAGGGCACCTCTAATAGCCAACTGATTAAAAAAGAACCTTGTTGAATATCAACACATTATGAATTTATTTAATACGAATGGGTTATTCGAGGTTCCCTAAATAATTATCCTCAATCATTTTGATTGACTTTTTTTTGATTGACTGTAATTGCCCAACAGAGACCTTTGGATTTAGAAGAAAATCTGCAGTTTGGCACGATAATTGTCGCTAATAAGGAAATCATATTAGCAATTATAGTTATGTCTAATAAATTGGTTATCAAAAAAGTTAAGAAAAAAATCGGAATATTCCGGAAATAATTAGCTCACCCCCTAAACCAACTTTTGACATTAAAAAAAACAATTATATATGATAAAGATATTCAGGTGTTTATTTCTCGTAAGTCTGATTGTAATGATCGGTTCTTGCGGGAAAAATGGTGTTGACCCAAGTAATCAGAGTCGGGAGTTCGAACTTTTTATCGACTTCTGGAATACGGAAAGCAATAACCCACAGATTACATTCGACGCAGTCAACTCATCCCCGGAAGTCAAGATTGATTTTAGCAAAACATTTGCAGGAATCGTCGTACCACCCAAGTTTACCAATGTCATCATTGACAACGTCAGGATCATTGACGACAATGATGTGAATTACCAGATTGACGAAATTACAGCCTATGAATGGCGAGAAGACATTAACGATTGGAAGATCGATGTAGAGTTCACAATGAACTATACACAAGTACAGGATCTGTTGATCATGATGGTGCTCGATGTAAGTGCATCATTAGGTCCCGACATTGACAAAGTAAAAGTATATGCAGCCAATTTTATCACAAAAGTACTTACGGATATACCTAATGCCAGGATTGGAATTGTTGATTTCTCAGATGAAATTCACAGCTTCCCCCCTACAAATAACAAGACTGCCTTACTTAATTACATAGCTAGCCTCGAACAAGGGCCATTCACTTCCTTGTATGAGGCCGTGAATATGGGTATCGATTTTCTTGATAATGGTCAGGCAGAAGGAAAAGCATTATTAGTATTCACAGATGGAACAGATAATAACTCAGATCCGGAATTTACTCCTGCATATCTACTGGATAAACTTGAAAATAGTTCGCTAGGTGTAGGTATCAACAGTTTTACAATCGGTCTTGAAGGTAGAGGTGGCGTTGATAGGCCTGTCCTGGAAGCACTCGCCTCACATGGTGGAAATGCAGCCTTTCCAGACAATATCGATGAACTTGGTGGAGTATTTGAAAAATTCAGCAGCACGATTGCTAATGTATATAATCTCACCTATGTGAGAAATCAACAGGTCATTCCAGCAACAGATAAAGCGAGATTGCGCTTTGTGCTTAAAGGAACTCCAAAAACGGAGTAGCCTGGTATTCAAAGAGAGGGTAATAGAATTTCATAGACAAGAGCCAGGTATAGGAGCCCGGCTCTTTTTTTTGGTCGATACTTGTATAATTACAAGATTCTCAATCTTTGAGAACACTGTGATGCCGGGAGTGTTTCAATTTCATGACTGGAAGAGATGTGATAAGTGGGTTCCCAACTAAAAGAAGTGAATCGCTTCCCAAAACTCACATTTCTACAAGTAGACTCCTGCGGATTTCTTTCTTTCTTTTCGCGATAGGGGGACTTCACGCCGTAGTTTCAGGTCAAACCAACCTCACGAAAAATGAAATCGCCCAAATTCGCATTGATTCCTTTTTCGCTGTGGCAGAAAAGCAAGGATTAAATACAAGTCATCCCCTTAAATATACCTACACCTTTATTGACGGAGCGCGTGTCCCTCTTATTGAGCTGGGATCTCAGCTGGTAGGAGATTCAATGGAAGTAATTGAGGTCATTCAACAAGGAGATAACTGGCAATTGAGGGTTTTTGAAACTAAAGCCCATTCCCGGGCATCTATGTTAGAAAGAGAAAAAATGTTAAAATGGCAGGTTTTTAAATATAAACTCGAGGATTATTTAGGTTTCAAAATTGCAAAGGCTGATATCAACATGGAGTTAATTCCAAGCGATAAGTTTATTGCTTCTTTAAAAGCCCTTGACAACGATGATTTGTTTAATGTAGCCATGCGATTTGATAAATTAAATCATATCGATAAAGCATTGGTTGCTTTTCAGGAATTAACGCTTCGCGGATTCAAATCCGACACATCCTATTATAAGATGGGCTCTGCACTCATTGCCACACATGAATATGTAGAGGGAATCAAACACTGGGAAAGATCTATTGAAATAAATCCGCAATACAGAGAGGTTCACATGAGACTAGGGGAAATTTATTTTGAAAATTCGCACTGGAAGAAAGCTTATTCAAATTATAAACAGGCAGATCGTCTGAAGCCCAATGATGATGTTATCCTGTATAATCTTTCCAAAAGTTTGATGAAACTGGAACGATATAACGAAGCGTATGCAACCATCAATCGTGCTCTAAAAATCAACAATAAAAATGTATTTGCGAAAGGTGTGCTGAAAAGCCTCAAACATCCCAAGATTAAGAAATTGAGAAAAAAATATCCAGAAATGTAAAGTTCATGGAGTGATTTGGTGATGGAGTGAGCGAGAATTTAGGGATTTGGTGACTTAGTGATGAAGTGAGCAAGATCTAGATTTAGCGAAATGTGATGCAGTGAATAAGTAAGCGAAATCCGGAATTATTTTTTTTGCTGATTAATCTCAGATTCCACCTCAGGCGGATACCCATAAATCAGTTTTGATCTTCCATTCGTTTTTTAAAAGAAGACATAACTTTCATAATTTCTATTGCCTCTGCTTCTATGTTGGCAATTATTTCTTTGGTAAGTATATCAGCATCTAGAAGCATCTCAAGCCAGAAAAGTGTTTCATCAGCTTCTTCTACCACGATGCAAAGTTTAGCCGTAACGTTCTTTTTCAGATCTAGCCCGACAGACCGCTCTGAAATTGGCGGCTACCGAAGTGCCAGAACGAATCACTTGTTTACGCATTACACCCAATGCGTCAGAATATTTTAGTGGACTAGTTAGTCTGATGATGTTTAATGCAACTCTTTTGGTTTGTTGCCTAAATTGCTCATTAAATTCCTCTTGTTTCATGTTTTCAATGATTGGTGAAAAAGAAAAATACAGGAAATTCAAGCATATATCAATAATTGAGGGAGTTTTAATCCACCATTAAATCACTAAATCTTTAGATCACTAAATCTTTAGATCACCAGATCACCAAATCACCAGATCGCCCCAACACAGTTATCCATCACTATCACTGATTACCAACCCCTATAGTTCGGTGGTTCTACATTTTTCATCCTTAGATAGACTACTAACTGACCCCGATGATGTGTTACATGATCCGTTAACAATAACAATATTCTTCGCCGTGTCATTTTACCCGCAAAAAATTTAACCGTCTCATTTAGATCACTTTCCGACAAACCTGATATTGTAAGATTTGCATAGGCAAAAGTTTTTTCGAGCATCGCAATGATCTCTTTTTTGGAATCGCCTGTCTTCGAGGGGTCAAGACTCGTCCTGTCACCTTCAAGGAAATCAGAACACAACCATACCATATTTCCCGCTATATGTTTCAGCTGTTCCCGGTAAGTCATCTCTACCTTGGTCGGTGTATACCCATAGTAATCCTCAGGCATAGTTCGGGCAAACTCCAGTGTATATTCCCCCGCATTCTTCCATTTCAGTTTAAAGTCCTCCAGGAAAGTTGTCTGTGCATGCAATTGATGAATACTGAAAGTTGAAAAGAAGAAGAGTAATATGAATATGGTTTTCATCATGGTTTTAATTATTGATGGCAGTAAGATCACTTGATTTTCTAATTTCAGGATAGCTTTAACAAAAAGATAACCTATCTCCTCATGCAAACGTTCGAACGACGCACTTTCCTAAGTCATCTCGCAGCAGCAAGTGCATTTCATTTTATTCCGACACAATTATTGCCAAACCCGGACTTAGCATCATTGGTGTCTTACAGGGAAGCTTCAACTACAAGTGGTTCACTTACAACGGATGAAAAGTTTTGGTACCAGGTAAAAACGATGTATTCCTCATCACCGGGATTACTGAATTTAAACAATGGTGGAGTAAGCCCTCAACCTATTATAGTCCAGGATGCACATGAACGATATAATCGCATGTGCAACGAAGCTCCATCTTATTATATGTGGCGTGTTCTTGATCAGGGCAGGGAGCCACTACGTCAGCGGTTAGCAGATCTGGCTGGCACTTCGGCAGAGGAAGTGGCCATTTGCAGGAATGCAAGTGAAGCACTTGAAACCGTAATCTTTGGTTTGCGACTGAAACGAGGGGATTCTGTGGTCTTGTCCCGTTTGGATTACCCCAATATGATTAACGCATGGAAGCAACGGGAACACCGTGATGGTATCATTTTGAAGTGGGTTGATCTTGATCTGCCCGGGATGTCAGAAGCGGAGATAGTGAATGCTTTTGATGAACAAATCACGAGCGATGTTCGTGTGGTTCATATCACACACATGATCAATTGGAATGGTCACATTCTGCCGGTAAGGAAAATTGCTGATCTGGCCCATGCAAAATCAGCCCAAACGCTTGTGGATGGTGCGCATACCTTTGGCCATATCCAATTTTCAATTCCTGAACTAGGTGCTGATTATTTTGGCACAAGCCTCCATAAATGGTTATGCGCACCATTTGGCTCAGGGTTGATTTATATCAAACGAGAGCATATTGCTAACCTTTATCCTTTATTAGCTCACAGTGAACCGGAAAGTAATGATATCAGGAAATTTGAATCACTTGGTACGAGGTCATTTGCCATTGAACAAGCCATAGGACAAGCGATTGATTTTCATTTATCAATCGGGGCTCAATTAAAACAGGATCGATTACAATTTCTTAAGACCTATTGGACAGATGCGGTCAAGGATCATAAAAAGATAAAAATTCCCACAGATACACATCCCTCCAGGAGTTGTGCTCTCAGCCTGGTCAATATAGATGGCATGACACCTGGAGAATTGAGCGAAGCTCTCCATAATAAATTTAAAATTCATACCACAGCAATTGAGTACCACAATGTAAAAGGTGTGAGGGTAACCCCCCATATTTATGTTGTAAAATCTGATCTAGATCGATTAATCACTGCTCTTCATACGTTAGCGAATACTTAACAGCCGTGAAGAAGCCGTTAAAGGCTTCATAAAGTCTAATTACCTTTGTATCCTTGACCCGATTTTACTATGAAACGACGACAGGCCGCTGTAGTATTTAATGATATTTCGGGATATACCTCGTTGATGCAGTCTAATGAGGATCAGGCAATTCTTATCCGCCAGCGGCACAAGGAAGTGGTAGACCGGCTAACACGTCATCATAAAGGCACTATCATCCAATATTATGGAGATGGCACACTTAGTATTTTTGACAACTCATCTGACGCTGTCGAATGTGCACTTTCCATGCAGCTGGAATTCAAAAACCCACCCGAAATTCCGTTACGTATTGGAATCAATGCAGGAGATATTATTTTAGGTCCGGATGGCGTTTACGGGGATAGTGTTAACATAGCAAGCCGTATAGAACGAATGAGTGTTCCGGGATCGGTTTTAATCTCATCCCGCGTTTTTGATGAAATTAAGAATCATGGAAATATCAAAACAAAGGACCTAGGACATTTTGAATTAAAAAATGTCAGATTACCAATAAATATTCATGCAATTACGAATGAAGGAATTCGGGTCCCAGATCCGCAAGACTTAGCTGGAAAATTAGGCTATAAGGAAAAATCAATTATGGTTCTTCCTTTCTATAATCTCAGCAAGGATCCGGAGAATGATTTCTTTAGCGATGGCATCACTGAACAAATCATCTATGCACTTTCGGAACTGGAAGGACTTCGCGTTACCAGTCGCACCTCAAGTTTTACATTTAAAGACAAGCAAGTTAATCTCAGACACCTGCATCAGGATCTGGGCATTGACAATATCCTGGAGGGAAGTGTCCGACGTCACGGGCAAAAAGTGCGCATTACGGCTCAGTTAATTAATGCTGCAGATGACTTTCAGTTGTGGAGTGAAACTTACACGCGTGAACTTTGCGATGTATTTCAATTACAGGATGAAATCGCCTCTATGATCGCAAATAAATTGAAGGCAGGTTTTCAACAATCCTATACGAAACGATTTTCAATTCCTGAAGAAGAACCAAATGGCCAGTCGGATGTCTATGAATGTTATCATAAAGGAAGGTATGACTGGAAGCAAATGCAACAAGGCTATATTGATAAGTCCATACATAGCTACCGGAAAGCAATCCAACTTGACAACAATTTTTACCTCGCATGGCCTGCATTAGCGAAGGCATACGCATATAAGGGTTACTATAATGTCATGTTGCCTTCTGAAGCATCCAGATTGTGTTTGGAGACTATAAATCAATCAGAGCGGCTGGATGCCAATCATACCCGGACGCAAACTGTCCTGGCATTATATCACATGTTTTTTACCTGGAATTGGAAAGCTGTCAATCAACATTTGGAACATGCAGGTAAAAATCAGGATCATGAAAATTTCATTTTGTATAATTCCGTTTTGCATGCCGCAGGAATATATCATATTGTAAAAAACGACCTTCCGCAGGCTATCGTTCTTTTGCGTAAAGCATTGAAACTTGATCCTCTGGACCTGTCCATTCAAATGGAATTAGCGCGTGCTTATCTGTATTGCAGAGATTATAAAAAAGCATTGGATACGATCAATCATTTGATAAATCTTCGTCCGGAATATTTGCCGGCGTATGAAGGAAAGGGTTGGATCCTGTATACCATGGGACATCAACGTGAAGGCATTGAGGCATTTGAATATTATAAAGTGCATTCGTCATACCCAATGTCAGGCCTGGCAGGACTCTCCTATGCGTATGCACGGACACTACAATCAAAACATGCTGCTGAGGCTAAGGAACTGATCATGGCAGTGGCACAGGATATGCCATCGCACCTTGCACACATCGATCTGGCTATTGCACATCTGGGAGCTCAGGAATATCCTGCTATGTTCGACCAATTACGCCATGCAGTTGCTGCAAGAATGCCTGCATTGATTTATCTGGAAACCGATCCGATGTGGGATGAGATAAGGCGATTCAATGAATATCAGGAATTGAAAAAACAGATTTTCGGATAGAAATCGATACGGATTGTAAAAGTCTAGGTTAATTGGCCTCTTAATTTTTTCTGATTCGAGTTTCTTAACTTAGCACATATGTGTAACTGGTTTCAACAAAGGAACTGATTATGCAGTTATATACCACCTTCATCCCGAGATATGAAATTTCTCAACGGTAGTAAAAAACTCAAGCGTTTTCTGTTGAGCGCATTCGTATTGGGAATCTTCTTCGCCTAGATAATGTCTTTATTAGATTATGCTGAAGACCAAACTTTCAAAGTTGTGAGATTTATAATGAATGGTGCTGTCTTTGGAATATTAAATGCGGCTTTTCAGGTTTATGTTCTGGACCGGAAGAAGAATGGAGAAGAAAAGGAATTGAATAGTAGATAGACTATATTCACAATTAGATTTAAAGGCCTCCCAAATAAGGACACACTAGTCCATATTCTAGTTCATTGGTTTTTTTCCTTTTCACCATATTGAACCAGCTTTCAAAATATTTGGAAATATTTCTTCTTCGTTCCATGGTCATTGGATTATGACAATTATTCACTGCATCAAAGATGGGCTTTTCAAAACCATAAAAGGTTTTCAGGATGTCTCCGGATTTCGAATTGAAATATTCGCCTGCATAAATGCGATCGAATGGATGTGTCATGGTAGCAGGTAAAGATTCTCTTCGATAAGATGCACCTACTATATTTGAATAATCAAAGTCGTATGGAATCACCACATACTTCCCTATGCCGGGCTCGTAGAAAAGTTTTGCATTTCGGGATGATATGATACTCCAGTCGCGATTGCCAACCAGGAAATTGAAAGCCGCAGTCAGACCGTACGTCTCGTAATGAATAGAATCCTCCGCCAGATTAAATAGCTTCTTTTCAGCTATACCCAAACGAGAAGTAATTACTTTATCCGGTTCCAGTAGAAATCCAACAGATGTAATACAATCTCCTGATTTCAATGAATTACAATAGCGAACATTGACCCAGATCGTACGATACGAAAGCGGAGTGAGAGTTTCGTACAATTGATAGATCAGGAGTTCTTCCGAAAGATTTTCCTGACCTTCTGGACCTTCCATACAGTGAGTGACAAGTTTTATCTCATCAAAAGGTGCCAGATGAAGTTCTTTAAGAGTAGATTTTTTAAAGTTTAACAACAGGGGAGGCATAGTACATTTCATTCGCCTAAACTTCCCTCTCAAGTTTAATGACATGGAAACATCCTGCATCAAATAGACCTCATTCGTCTTAATACTAATCAGCGCATCAATCTCATCATTGTTTGATTTATACAGCGAATCAAAGGGATAAGTAAGGGTTATTTCAATTTTTTCCGCTGTATACAGGGTGTCAAAAAGTGACATTACACGTTCCTCCTGCGATGAAACAGTTGAATAAATTACCAGCAGAAGTAACAGTAAAATGAAACGCATAACCCAAGCTTAACGGGGGTAAAGATCATTTAATTCACCCGTTGAGGTAAAAATATTGTTAACGAATTGAATTGCAAAATTAGATTTGTGTATGCTAATAGGTTTTTTCATCATTTGGGGACTGCTTTTCTACCAGCAATACAATCCACCTCCTTCCCCGGAGAAACCTGTTAATATAATCCTGGTCATAGGTGATGGAATGGGATTGGCACACATATCCCTTACCGAATATTTGCATAAACCACCTTCCCCATTAGCCCGAATGAAAGTTATTGGCCTTCAAAAGACGCACTCTATCTCAAGCCTCGAGACAGACAGTGGCGCAGCAGCCACGGCCATAAGCTGTGGAGTGAAGACCTTTAATGCGGCCATCGGAGTAGATGCCGACAGTACTCCGGTAAGGACAATTATGGAGATGGCTATTGAAAAAGGTATGAAGACTGGATTTGTAGTAACCTCTTCAGTCGTACACGCAACTCCTGCGGCCTTTTATGCGCACGTTAATTCAAGAGGGTCGTATGAAGAGATTGCCAAACAACTTACCTTTTCAGGTATTGATGTTTTTGTGGGGGGAGGCGAAAAATATTTTTACAACCGGAATATTGATGAAAGAAACCTAATGGAAGCCTTGAAGACCGAAAATTATGAAGTGATTAGGCACATCGATGCACAGGGAAGATTCAAAATTTCAAAAGTACCGGAAGCAAAAAAAATTGCCTGCTTCACAGCCTTTGAAGATCCAACGCGTGCAACCAACGGGAGAGAATATCTTACGAATATGGTGATTGAAGCAAAGGAGGCATTAGAAAAACGCGCTGATAAAGGATATTTTTTGATGGTGGAAGGATCCCAGATTGACTGGGCTGCTCATGCAAATGACCAGGAATGGCTGGCACTTGAAATGCAGGACACATATGATATGCTGGAAGCGTTGATGGACAACATAACACCAGCCGAGAATACGCTTTTGATTGTAACTGCAGATCATGAATGCGCTTACATTAGTATACAAGGAAAACGTGCACCGCGTATTGTTTTTGGAAGTAAAGTGCATTCTTCACAGATGGTTCCTGTATTTGCCACAGGACCCGGGGCTGAAGAGTTCCTTGGGATCTACGACAATACAGAGATCTTTGATAAGATAAAAGAATTATTAGAACTTAACTGACATACAGTATTCAAATTATCATCGAGCAGTTAGAGCCATGAAGCATTTTCTTTTCATCGTAATAATTCTGTTTCCGCATTTTCTCATTTCGCAGGATGTCATTCCTGAAACGACTTTAGATAAGCCAACTAAAAATTTTATTGGTTTTAGTTTTTCGCCAGATTATCGCTGTAGAAAGTTGGTGTTAAACGCTGATACCACAACATTTCAGTTTTTAATCGACGTGCGGAATCATTCCGAAATTCCTAAGCCTGGTTTTACAACCGGAGTCAAAATTCAAATTGCATTGACAGAAACGGTTGCCCTCGAAACAGGTTTGTTATTTTCGCAGAAAGGGTATGGGCACCCCAAGACGAGAGGAAATTGGCCATCTCAGGACAGTTTATTTCAACCCTCTACTTCTACAATTAAATCAACAAACAGCAGTTATTTTCTTGATATTCCTGTTTTGCTTCATTATACTTTTGGCAAGAAAAAAATTCGTTTCATCTGTTCGGCCGGAATTGCAGTGAACATTTTTACTCATGAAATATTTACGTTTATTATCGAGGATGAGAATGGAAGGGATAGGTCTTCCCGCAAAAAGGACAGTCCGTACAATCGGCTAAATATTTCTGCAGAAGTAGGATGTGGCATTGAATACAAGTTGAATGAAAACACCAAAATGACCCTGATGCCCGGCTTCAAATATGGTCTCACAAAATTTAGTAAAACCTACATAACGGGGTATTGGTGGAATGCAGGAATAGATGTTGGCATCTTTAAGACATTATAGACGTTATCTTTAATTCTCTTATTTGATTTCCTTACCTTTCCTGTATGACAGTCCTGTCACCCCCCCATTGCCTGAAATAGTTTTCTCACCCTTAATTGGTATATTCAGTTACGAATTGGTAACTCAGCAAAGCTTAATCTGGTACTATTGAAAATGAATACACACAAATTTTTAATAATTACAATGCTTCTAATCACTTCTGGTGTACAGGGGTTATACGGGCAGAGTGAAGTGTTATCATCCGGTGGCGATGCCTCAGGATCAGGAGGTTCTGCATCTTATTCCATAGGACAGGTAGCCTACACACACTACGGCGGAGAGAATGGAAGCGTCAGCCTTGGCGTACAACAACCTTACCTAATCATCATGGTAGGTACCGGGGAGCCGGACATATCAGTGGTTACATCGGTGTATCCAAACCCTATGTCATCCATAGTTAATCTTAAAATTGACAGTCCATTTAATACTAATAAAAAGTTCTTCTTTGGCTTGTATGATCTTAATGGGAAACTATACCAGCAAAACGAAATCATTTCTAATATGACCACCATTGCTATGGACAAACTCGCTGCGGGTGTGTACATACTACGTGTGTCCGATCTGAATACCGAAATCAAAACTTTTAAAATCTATAAAACAAATTAAGAGATGAAATTTTCAAATGTTAAACTCGTGTTCCTCTTGATTTATTCAAGTGTAGTATTTTCTACTTTATCAGCCCAGGCTCCGCTAAAGATGAGCTATCAGTCCGTGATCAGGGACGCAAGTAACGAATTGGTGTCTAACCGAAACGTTCGTGTCAGGTTAAGCATTCTAAGGGGATCTTCCACCGGCACAGTTATATTCGCCGAAACGCATATCACTTTTACAAACATCAATGGCCTGGCCAGTGTGCAAATTGGTGGAGGTTCAACCATCAGCGGAAATATTGCAAATATTAACTGGGGTAACGGTCCATATTTTATTAAAAGTGAAACCGATCCGAATGGCGGCACAAACTATAGTATCATCGGGAGCAGTGAGTTGTTAAGTGTTCCCTACGCACTATTTGCTGCTAATGGTGGTGTCGCGGGTCCTGCTGGCCCAACAGGTCCAAAGGGAGACGATGGGCTGGCTGGTGAAAAAGGTGATAAAGGAGATACAGGTAATACAGGCCCTGCTGGCCCAACAGGTCCAAAGGGAGACAAAGGCGATGTAGGTGATGTAGGTGATGAAGGGCCTAAAGGAGACGAGGGAGATAAAGGAGACAAAGGGGATAAAGGGGATACAGGGTTAATGGGCCTTAAAGGTGATAAAGGAGATAAAGGTGATAAGGGAGATAAAGGAGACAAAGGGGATAAAGGAGATACTGGATTTCAGGGTCCTCAGGGTCCTCCGGGACCAGTAGCTGGTACCAACATGCAAGTAATTTTTAATGATAATGGAGTGGCAGGTGGTGACCCGGATTTGCTTTTTGATAAAAATACAAATCACATGTCCGTTGGTGCCTCAACTATCAATCCGAATGCAGCACTTGAAATTAAATCTGTAACTGGCGCATTGCTGTTGCCAAGGATGACGACCACCCAAAGAAATGCTTTAGATGGTTCCGAGGGCATGTTAATTTATAATACCGACACTCAGAAATTTCAGGGCTTTGTAGGAGACTCGGGCACAATGACTATAGCGCAAAGTGAAGTTTCTACCTCCACAACATTCATAGGCAATGATGGCGTCACAATTGATTATGTCGCACAAACATTT
>JAYUXX010000161.1:0-4851 GCA_043752765.1 Saprospiraceae bacterium
AGATCTTCATTTGATTTCACTTCATAGATGTTCTTCAGATGTTCCCATTCAGCTAACGCATATATATAATCTTCAAGTAGATCTAAATGTGCCAGGTCAGGATAGCCAATGATACTTTTGGATCGCACCCGTGGACTGGCCATGGCGTGATATAATAAGCTGAATCCGGGAAATCCTGGTTTGATCAGATTCATCCCTGCAAAATCATCAAAACCGGATTCATTGTTGCCGGTCAATTTTCCCAGACGATTTAGATCAAGATCTTTTAATAGTTCTACTCTGAGTGCATCTCCGGTAAGTCCTAGATTGACATCAAGGGTATCATGCAGAAAAGTGGTCCAACCGTTCTCTGAAAGCCATTGAACAAGTTTTGTGAATTCCTTTTGCATCGCAGTACTAACCTTCGCTACATCCTTTGGATCATTTTCAAGGAAGGATAATATGTTCAAACCGCTTCTTCCGGAGGAGAAGGTCGTACCTATAGGGCCAAGTGCTGCAGCGATGGCACCTAATCTCAAAAATTCTTTGCGTTTCATGACTAGCTGGTTGATGAAATTCGTGAAATAAAGAGAATCGACAAAGGGGTGTTTTCTTCTGGTAATACAACGACCCGGTGAATAGATGGCCGGGACAATCAAATATAGAAAAAGTTTGGATTGAGATTAGGTGAAGACGTTGATTTCAGAACAACGGTTTTGAACTCATAACAAGGAATAACGATTTTTGAAGACCTTAGTGGTTTGACATTCACCTAATGTCGAAGTTTAGTACCAAAGGAACGACCGATATAGAATCGCTGGCATTCAATCCAGCGAAAAGTGAAGATTTATGTTGTTTGACATTCACCTAATGTCGAAGTCTAGTACCAAAGGAACGACCGATATAGAATCGCTGGCATTCATCCCAGCGAAAAGTGAAGATTTAAGTGGTTCGACTTTCACCGAAAGTTGAAGCCTAGTGCCACCACAGAACAGGCAACCCGATCACCCCATCACCCGATCACTCCATCACCACATCACCAGCTTCGAATGATTGACCCTTAGAACTAGTCATTTTTGTCTACTTTTAAACTACCTGTTCTATTGAAAAATAAACATGTATCGCGGAATATTGATGGCGGAGTAATTCAAATCCAGGGCTTTAATCATTGCATATGAAATTTATCACCTCTACTCTATTTACTCTTTTCTTCTTATTACCTTTTTTCAGCCATGGACAGATTAACGACTGCCAGGATGCACAGGTAGTTTGCACCAGTGATGATCTCGCATTCAACCCCATAGGCCCGGGACTCGACGATTACGCTGATCCAGACAATGATGAAGGATGCATTACGGCGCTTGAACAAAACTCTGCCTGGTACTATTTTCAAATTGATCCGCTGGCCCCACCCAATCTGGTATTGGGGTTCATCATTTTTCCCAAAGGCGGTCTGGGCGAAGATTATGATTGGGCCCTTTATGGACCGGATGTAGTGTGTGGAGATTTGGGTTCTCCCATTCGATGTTCTTCTTCAAGTGCTGCATGTGGTTTCTGCCCTGAAACAGGAATGGGAATGGGCACAACGGATTTCACGGAAGGCCCCGGGACCGGAGATGGATTTGTCATGACCTTAGTGGTACAACCTGGACAGGGATTTTATTTGATGATTGACAATTGGCAGGGAACTGATAATGGATTTGTACTGACCTGGACAGATACGGCAGCAGATTACCTTAACTGTAATGCAGCCCCACCCTGCGCACTTGAAGCAAGGGCTGGTTTAGATATAGAAATTTGTGAAGGAGATGATTCTGCAATTCCGTTAAATGGAGAAAGTAGCGGAAATAATGGAAACGAAACATATTCCTGGTCAGGTACGAATGGTGGAACCGCTTTTCTTAATAACCCGAATTCCGAAGACCCAACACTTACAATTCCAGTAGGCTTTAATGGTAACATTACCTACACCCTGACAGTAGTAGAGGACACTTGTATGAGTACAGATGAACTTGAAGTCACCATCAATCCATTGCCAACTGTAACGATAAACCCAGTCGGACCTTTTTGCCAGAACAATCCTCTTCAAGCACTTACTGCTACACCACCGGGAGGCGTGTGGGGAGGTGACGCAACAGGAAACAATTTTAATCCGATGACGAATGGTCCTGGAATCCATATTGTAACCTACACCTACACGGATGGGAACGGTTGCACAACAATGCAAACCATGGATATTGAAGTGTACGATATTCCTGATGTTACTATTGATCCGGATCCTGCAGAGTTTTGTGAAATGCAGGGGAGTATTTTATTGACTGCAACAGGAAGCGGTGGTGCGGGAGGTTATTCGTATGCATGGACTACACCTTCGGGGTCGGGACCGGACATGACATACAATGCTTCAGCAGCGGGACTACACAGAGTTACGGTCACAGATGCAAATGGCTGCACCTTCTCTACGGCCATAACGGTGCTAATCCATCCAACCCCTGATGTAGAAATTATTGAACCCGGTCTTATATGCGAATCGCTAGAATTTATGGAGATCAATGCCGTTCCATCCGGTGGTACTTTTTCCGGTTCTATTATTTCACCGGACGGGGAAATTTATCCTAACACGATTACACCCGGTACCTATTCGATCACCTATAATTATGTTGATGGATTTGATTGTGAAGGAATGGATACTAAAAATATCACGATCATTCCTACACCGGCAGCATTTGCTGACAACAACGGTCCCCTGTGTGCAGGAGAACAAATTTTATTAGGGGGACAGACCGATGGTACAGGTTCTATGATTTCCTATCTCTGGGATGGTCCGGGTGGATACATGTCAAATGTTCAAAACCCTGTGAATGCAACCCTTGGAGGCTTTTATTCATTGCAAGTGACTATTGATAATTGTCCCTCTGCAATAGTGTTTACAAATGTGGTAGTGACAAACACACCTGACGTCACAGCATTTAACACAGGCCCCTATTGTAATGGTCAAACGGTTCAATTACTCGGTAGCACCAGCGCAACAGGAAGTAATGTTTCATATGCATGGTCAGGTCCAAACGGCTATACTTCTGATCAACAAAATCCTACGAATGCAACTACTGCCGGAATTTATTCGCTGATTATTACGGTTGATCAATGTGCGTCTACCATCGCAACAACGGATGTTGTTTTTAATGCTCCTCCAAATGCTTCAGCTACGAATAGTGGCCCCTATTGTGCCGGTGAAATTATTTCATTATCCGGTAGCACCACTACTCCCGGGGCTGCAATCAATTTTGCATGGACCGGACCGAATAGCTATTCATCAAGTATTCAAAATCCCACTGGCGTTCTTCAACCCGGTCTTTATCAGCTCACAGTGAATGTCGATGGCTGTAATTCGAATATTGCAAACACAACGGTAACTGTGAATTCCTTACCACAACCTTTGATTTCTGGACAGAATTCTTTTTGTATAGGTAATTCCGCTACAATTGATGCAGGAGCCGGATATTCAAGTTATCTATGGAATGATGCCAGCGCAAACCAAACCCTTGAAGTTTTTGCTTCAGGAACATATAGTGTCACCGTTACTGATGGAAATGGATGTTCAGGAGTGGGTTCGTTAAGTGTTACTGAGATGGCTTCTCTATCACCTGTTATAACGGGTTCACTGGAATTTTGTGAAGGATCCAGCTCTGTCCTTGATGTCGGTGCAGGCTATACATCTTACGCATGGTCAACAGGCGAATCCAGTCAAACAATCTCAGTGTCCAATGAAGGGAATTACGGAGTGATCGTAACTGATGCCGATGGCTGTAGTGGCTCAGTCAATACAACGATTGTTGTCAATCCAAATCCAGTAGTTACGATTGGTGGATCTACAACTTATTGCATAGGTGGATTTACTATACTCGATGCCGGTATTGGGTATACTAATTATAGCTGGAGCAATGCATCTACCTCTCAAACAATTACGATTACTACTCCGGGTGTCTATTCTGTCGATGTCGTGGATAGTAAAGGATGTGCCGGTTCTGCTTCTGCTACGATTTCAGAAAGCACTTCATTAAGTCCTGTTATCACAGGCAATAATGCATTTTGTGAAAACGGAAACACTACACTTAATGCAGGTTCTGGCTTTGCTAATTATTCTTGGTCCGATGGATCTTCTTCACAGAATCTGGTAGTGAATACTGCCGGCACATATTCTGTAACTGTTTCTGATTCACAAGGATGTTCGGGAGACGATGCCATCACTATAACAGAAGTCTTTCCACCTTCTGCCGTATTGTTACCAGGAATAGAAATTTGCAATACTGTTGCAGGTGGATCAATTGTCAATTTGTTTGATCTCATTAGTTCAGGAGATACAAATGGAAGCTGGGAAGATTCTGATCTGTCAGGAGCAGTTGGATTATTTAATAATCTTGATTTTACAAATATCACTGCAGGAGATTACATTTTTAAGTATACAACCAATTCAGCTATTGATCCTTGCCCCGAGGTTTCGTATCAGGCTGTCGTAACCGTTCTGGATTGTACGTGTCCGGATGTATTTTTCTTTACGGCAAATCCATTGTGTAATGCAGCTGATATGCTTGATCTATCAACGCTTGAAAATACCTCTGAGCCAGGCATGTGGTCCCTGATTCAAACTCCCATCGGATCTAATCCGGCTTCGTTGAGTGGAACGATCATTAATGCTACAGGTAGTGATCCAGGTGCTTACGTGTTACAATTCGATTTGCTAAATCAACCACCGCCCGGTTGTCCAATTGATTTTCAGGTTACTCTTAATGTCGATCCGGAAGTAAATGCCGGATTAGCCGCAGGACCTGTTTCGTTTTGTTTTAATGATGATGAAATTATTAACCTCGCAAG
>JAYUXX010000162.1:0-1902 GCA_043752765.1 Saprospiraceae bacterium
CCACTGATGTAAAAACGTGGCCGATTGAATCACTGTTTGACGTCACACTAATGCTTCACGATGATGTGTTCATGGGATCGCTTATCGATCAGATCTATATGGAGTCAAAAGACAAAATTTGGCTTGTTCCGAGACTGGGACCAAGCAAAATACTGATCACAAGTACGACTGATTTGCAAGATCAGGCGGACCGGATCCAAAAGTTTTATAAAAAAGCACTGCCCTCAATGGGGTGGGATACATATGCATACATCGACACACGATTTGCAGGGCAGATCGTAGCTAAAAAAAGATTAAACCAATAAATTTTTTTCCTCATGAGATACAGAGAAATTCAAAAGTCCAAGACGGTTGTCGCCCTTGACATCGGGACGACGAAGATTTGTGTCATGGTAGGCCGCCGCAATGAATATGGCAGCATCGAGATTTTAGGTGTTGGAAAGGTTGCATCGGAAGGTGTACGCCGCGGAGTAGTGGCCAACATTGACAAAACGGTGCGTTCTATCGAAGAAGCAGTCATCCAGGCCGAAAAAAGTGCCGGCATGGAAATTATGGAAGTCTATGCAGGTATTGCGGGCCAACATATAAAGAGTCTGCAGCACCAGGGCATCCTTACACTTGCAGATGCTGACAAAGAAATTGCAAAGTCAGATCTACAGACGTTGCTGGATGACATGTATAGACTTGCGCTACCCCCGGGTGATAAAATCTTACATATCCTACCACAGGAATATACTGTCGATGATGAGGAAGGAATTCTTGATCCTGTAGGTATGTGTGGTCACCGATTGATTGGAAATTTCCATGTCGTCACAGGACAATTGTCGGCTCATAAAAATATAGAACGATGTGTTGAGAAGGCGGGTTTAAAGGTTGCTGACTTTGTACTGGAACCAATTGCATCTGCAGCCGCTGTATTAAGTGAAGAAGAAAAGGAAGCCGGTGTTGCACTTGTTGATATTGGTGGTGGAACTACTGACATCACTATTTTTCAGGAAGGTATAATTCGTCATACGGCGGTAGTTCCTTTTGGTGGAGATGTCATCACTGCAGACATTAAAGAGGGATGTACAGTGATGTATGAGCAGGCAGAAAAACTGAAGAAGAAATTTGGGTCTGCATTAGCGGAATGCATTGTGGATAACCGCATCATTACGATTCCAAGTTTTAATGGTCGTGATTATAAGGAGATTTCTGAAAAAAATCTTTCTCTCATCATACAGGCGCGGATGGAAGAGATCCTTGAGCTTGTCAGAGTGGAGATAAAAAAATCAGGATATGAACGTAAGCTGATCGGAGGAATTGTGCTGACTGGCGGAGGTGCATTGCTGAGTAAGGTTGATCTCCTTGCGGAGTACCGAACGGGTATGAGTGCGCGTGTTGGATTGCCGATTGAACATATCGCTTCACGTCAACGTGATGATGTGTCCAGTCCGATATATGCAACGGCTATCGGGTTGATCATACATGGATTATCTACTCCTGATGTGATCGATGAAACGGATAAAATGGTCAATACTAAATCAACAGACATTCCTAAGACTGTTCCGGAATCAAAGATGGTTACTGAGGATGCAACACAGGAACAATCAGATGAACGTAACGGGCCGAGGTGGTATGATAAAATTCTAACTAAGACTAAAGAATTTTTTGAAGCTACACCGGACCAGGACTTTCTCTAAACACGACATATCAGGATCAAATTATAATACCATCATTCAAAAAACTCAGACATCATGTTATTCGATATACCAAAAGAAGAAAAAAGTATCATCAAGGTACTTGGCGTAGGCGGCGGTGGAAGCAATGCTGTTTCCTATATGTTTAAACAAGGAATCACGGGTGTGGATTTCGCGATCTGCAATACTGACAACCAGGCGATGGAAACCAGTTGTGTGCCTG
>JAYUXX010000163.1:0-1898 GCA_043752765.1 Saprospiraceae bacterium
ACCTCGAATAACCCCTTAATTTGTATTAAATAAATTCATAATGTGTTGATATTCAACAAGGTTCTTTTTTGATCAGTTGGTTATTAGAGGTGCCCTTAATGTTTAAATTAAGCCGCAGTTTCTTCGAGAAATTTGTCTGTGTTGATAAAACAAATAGTTAAATACTTTATAATATGCATAAGACAATATTTTTTATTGCAGGACTACTGACATCATTTGGATTTGGTTTTTTCATCAACACAAATGATCTGGAATCAACCGCAATTTACAATAGTCAAACTACCATAAATACAAACACAAAAACAGAAGATCATATGAAATTAGGTGCATTTTCAGTTAGTCTTAATGTCAAGGACATTGTAGCGTCTAAAAAAATGTATGAGAATCTTGGGTTTACTGTTTTTGCCGAAAGTATGGAACAAAATTATCTTATCATGAAAAACGAAAATTCACTTATCGGAATTTTCCAGGGCATGTTTCAAGGTGATCTTCATATAGAATCCAGGCTGGGACGAAAACGCCAATAATATTGAAAAGTTTGACGATGTCCGGGATATTCAACGACATCTAAAGAGTAAGACAATTCCATTAGTCGCGGAAGCCGATGAGAATTCTTCCGGTCCGGAAAGTATAATGTTAACTGACCCCGACGGAAATATTATTCTTATTGATCAGCATCGGTGAAATCTGAATGCATTATGTGCGGATCACTTTATTATGCATGTTGATCATGCACTTTCTGCACCTTATTTTTTTTCGGAGAATATGATGGATCAGCCATACGTCTGTCATTTATATGTCAGGTTTTAGGTAATTCTATGTCACTAATTTCCCCAGTAATGCCACAAAGGATTCTGCCTCAATTATGTCTCATTGACTTTGGCTTGGAAATTTATCTGATTGTTGCGCCCACCTTTCTACTGCTTTTTCTCAGTTTATTAGGGATTATCTCCTGATCAAAGATAATTAATTTGATTATTGGCCTATATGGCTCATTATGTGTGAACTATACAACTCATAGCTGGAATGATATATCAGTTTAACCTAATAAAATGTCAAACCTTACATGGCATGATTCTCTCTTTGATTTTTAACAAAAAAATAATGATAAAAGGATTAAAGTTTTCAATCGCAATTAAGATAATACAGTGTTTATTGTTTTTGCCTTCATCCTGCCTGATAGCCCAATCTGTCGGAATTAATGCAGACGGATCACTGCCTGATTCAAATGCCATCCTGGATATCTCTTCAACTACACATGGTTTATTGATTCCCCGAATGACTACAATACAACGTGATGCAATCGCATCGCCTCCTCTTGGATTGCAGGTGTTTAATATCACAACAACTACAATGGATGTATACAGGAGTACAGGTTGGGCTTCAATAGCATATACCCAGCCGGTTACAAATCTCGTCTATATTTCTTCACTTGCAGATCTACCTGTACCCGTTGGTAACAGCATCCTATTAGTTGCAACTAAAATGTATATTTTTTCAGGATTTGTAGATATCTCTCCGAATTATTTAGAGTTAAACGGAGCAGGTCTACGAGGAACTGATCCGGGGAAGGATGGTGTCATGTCTACCGTAAGCGGAGGTGTGCTGCGTAGTACTAATGTCAGCGTATTTATTAGTGACCTCGCTGTCATTCCGGCAAGTGGCGCTACAAAAGCATATGATTTTTCAGATACAACGGGTATCAAATTCTGCAATCTTTTTTCGGGTTGTTCTGTGGTGGAAATCGGAATTCCAAGTTTGGGTGTAGGTCAGATCAGTGATTTAAAGCGATCACAACTATTAAAAATTATTGGAACTGTGCAAATGGAATTAAAATCACCGGGAATGTGGGAAAATTTGCTTCTGCATTTAATTTTATAACCGGAATTAATGCAAGC
>JAYUXX010000164.1:0-4821 GCA_043752765.1 Saprospiraceae bacterium
GTGATACTCCCAAAAATAACGATAGGCTCTTTGAAAATCGATTCGATCACATTTAATATCGAATATTCAATCTCTTGTACATCCGTACTGATGCGGGATAACAGATCTCCTTTTTTACCCCGAGTAAAATATGCCAGTGGAAAATGCATGTACTTTTTAAAAACTGCATTTCGGATATCTCTTACAATTCCATTCCGGACCTGAGCCATAAAGACCAAGGACAGGTAACGAAACAGGTTCTTCAATAAAAAGATCGCAACAAACGTGATACACACGATCAGCAATGCACCTTCCTGTGTATACAATTCAACCATGCGTCCAAAAACATATTCAAGCCAATCCTGAATATTGCCAATGCTAAATGCAACAGGTGCCGAAGAAGGTTGTACCCGCCCAAATAATATTTGAAAGAAAGGAATAATGATCGGAATGCTGATGACCATACAAATGGCCATGAGAATATTGCAAAGAATATTTAAGAAAACCAATCCTTTATATTCTTTCAGATAAAAAAGCAATTGGCTTACGGGACTTTGCCCTGCAGTCGACATTAATCTTCCAGCTTAAAGTTATCGAGGAAGCCGGTGTGGAAATCACCTTTTCGGAATGCAGGATCCTGCATAAGTTTTTTGTGGAAAGGGATCGTAGTATTGATTCCTTCAACGATAAATTCATCCAGGGCACGTTGCATTTTCAAGATGCAATCTATTCGCGTCGGAGCTTTACAGATCAGTTTGGCAATCATACTATCATAATACGGAGGAATCGTATAACCTGCATAAACATGCGTATCTACCCTAACTCCATGTCCTTTTGGACTATGAAATGAAGTGATTGTTCCTGGGCTTGGCCTGAAGTTATTATACGGGTCTTCTGCATTGATGCGACATTCAATGGCATGACTATTCGGATAATAGTTTTTACCTGATATCGGAATACCGGCAGCTACTTTTATTTGTTCTTTAATCAGATCATGATCGATGACTTCTTCGGTCACAGGATGTTCTACCTGGATCCGCGTATTCATCTCCATGAAATAAAAGTTCTTGTATTTATCTACCAGAAATTCAATTGTACCTACTCCTTCGTAATCAATAGATTTACCTGCTTTAATAGCAGCCTTTCCCATTTTATTCCGAAGAGATTCATCCATAAACGGAGAAGGAGATTCTTCAAGAAGTTTTTGATGTCTACGCTGAATAGAACATTCTCTTTCTGAAAGATGCACGACGTGACCAAACTGATCACCTACAATCTGGAATTCAATATGACGTGGTTGTTCAATAAATTTTTCGATATACATACCATCATTACCAAATGAAGCTTTGGCTTCCTGGCGTGCTTTATTCCAAAGATCTTCAAGTTCGTTTTCATTGGTCACAACACGCATCCCTTTACCTCCACCACCTGCAGTGGCTTTCATGATCACCGGATACCCGATATCCTTACTGATTTTTTTCGCATGAGCCACATCCAATACAAGTCCACCACTTCCAGGTACTACAGGAACACCGGCTTTGATCATTGTTTCCTTCGCAGTGATTTTATCTCCCATCTGCCTGATCATATATGGAGTAGGACCGATAAATTTGACACCATATTCTTTACATACCTCAGCGAAGTCTGCATTCTCTGCAAGGAACCCATATCCAGGATGTATTGCATCGGCATTGGTGATTTCTACAGCAGCCATGATACGAGGGATGCTCAGATAAGAATCACTTGATTTGGGTGGACCGATACAAACGGCTTCATCGGCAAAGCGAACGTGAAGACTGTTTTTGTCAGCGGTGCTGTAGACAGCAACTGTACTGATGCCCATTTCCTTGCAGGTTCTGATGACTCGTAAGGCTATCTCACCTCGGTTAGCTATGAGTATCTTTTTAAACATCCGGAATAAGCTGGTTATAAAATCAGGGTGAGGTTAGAGTAAAAAAGAAAGGCATTGATAGCCTTGTTTAACCGTTAGGATCGATAAGAAATAGTAACTGATCGTATTCAACGGGTGACGCATCTTCAGCTACAATTTTGACAACTCTGCCGGCCACTTCAGATTCAATTTCATTAAAAAGCTTCATCGCTTCAACAATGCAAACTACCGTGCCGACTTCAATCATATCACCTGGTTTGATGTACACAGGTTTATCGGCTGATGGAGATCTATAAAATGTTCCTACGATGGGACATCTGATCTCTACCAGTGTTTCTTTTTGAGCCGATGTAGTTGATCCACCATTTCCATTTCCTTCACCATCACTATTGGTTTTGGGAGGAGACGGCGGTTGTGAGGACTGATGATTTGGTTGAGTAGTAAGACTCGGTGAATGTTGCATATGACCCGAAGTCGGCATCATTTCAAAACCCGATCTTCCTCTACTATAGAATTTCGTTTTGACAGCAAATTCTAAATCGCCTTGCCTGTATTTAAATTCAGCAAGCTCTAACCTATTGACAAGTTTAAGTAGCTCCTGTATTTCCTTAGAATCCATAGATAGATTATTTAGCCCTTTCAATGTAATTACCTGTCGATGTCTCCAGTTTAATTTTTTCCCCCACATCAATAAAAAGGGGAACTTTCACATCGGCACCTGTCTCTACTTTTGCAGGTTTCAGAGTGTTCGTAGCGGTGTCCCCGCGCATGCCAGGTTCTGCATAAGTTACCTCCAAGATAACATATTGAGGCAATTCAACAGACAGCGGAACTTCCGTTTCAGCATGAATAAGTATCTCTACGCCGAGCCCTTCTTTCATAAATTTTGCATTCTCAATCATTGACCCCTGTATCGATACCTGTTCGTAGGTTTCATTATTCATAAAGTGAAAACCCATATCATCATTATACAAATACTGAAATGGTCGTCTTTCCACTCGTACATCTTTGATCGTATGACCGGATTGAAAAGTATTGTCCACAACTCTTCCGGTGGTCAGGCTTTTTAATTTGGTGCGAACAAAAGCATTCCCTTTTCCTGGCTTAACGTGCTGGAAATCAACTATATAGTAAATGTCATTATTATATTCAAGGCAGAGCCCTTTTTTAATATCTGCGGTGGTTGCCATAGAAGATGTTAGATGAAAAATGTAAAAATAAGGGCGCAAATATAGAGCTTTTTACCCGCCACCCGTAGTAAGGTCTATATCGCCGGATCGGCTAGTATGCCCAGGTCCATAAACTTGCACCCCAAGTATAGCCGCCACCAAAAGCCGTCAGAATGATTTTATCGCCCGGCTTCAATTTGTCCTGCCATTCCCAAAGGCACAATGGAATCGTCCCCCCCGTGGTATTACCGTACTTCTGTATGTTGACCATTACTCTCTCCATTGGGAATTTGAGCATATCCGCTACTGCCTGGATAATCCTCAGATTCGCCTGATGAGGAACCACATATGTGATGTCATCCGGACTCAGGTTATTCCTTTTTAGAATTTCATTTACAGCTTCCGACATACCTTTTACGGCTGCTTTGAAAACCGGCTTTCCATCCTGATACAGAAAGTGCATCTTTTTATCAACCGTATCATGAGTCGGAGGATTCATCGAACCACCACCCTTCATATGCAGGAATTCGGCCCCTACGCCATCTACCCGCATCCACGAATCTTCGAGACCAAATCCTTCTGTATTGGGTTGAATTAAAATGGCCCCTGCAGCATCACCAAATAAAATAGAGGTAGCTCTTTCTGTATAATCTGTGATGCTGGACATCTTATCAGCGCCCACAACGATTACATTTTTATACGCACCGGATTCGACCATCTTCGCTCCCGTAGTGGCTGCAAATAGAAATCCACAACAAGCAGCAGTGATATCATACGCAAATGCATTTTTTGCTCCGACCTTATGACATATCAGCGTACCTGTATCAGGGAAAAAATAATCCGGTGTCACTGTCGCGCAAATAATAAGGTCAACATCAAGTGGAGAAATTCCTTTCTTCTCAAGAAGTGCTGTAACAGCCGCTGCCGCCATATCAGAAGTAGCCTTTGTCGGATCTCTTAGGATATGCCTTTCTTCGATTCCCGTTCTGGCCTTGATCCACTCATCATTCGTATCCACCATCCGCTCGAGATCCGCATTTGTAAGAACATCCGGAGGAACAAAACCATGTACACCGGCTATGGCGGCTTTAACTCTTGACATATGGCCAAATTTTAGGAGGGTGAAGGTAGGGATTAAGAACTCAGAACAAACAAGGAAGTTTGAAGGAAAATAATGGTCTAAGAACTAATGACCAAGGACTAAGGACGAAGGACCGGAAATCATGGACTCTATCAATTTACTTATAGTTGATCGAATCACCTTATTTTAGATAGACTTCATATAGTACCACATAAATTGAAAACATATGCCATTTAAATTTGAGCAACTTGACATCTGGAAACTATCCATAGAATTTGCTAACGATGTTCATATTCTGACGAGGAAATTTCCAAAGGAAGAATTGTTTAGTCTGACATCTCAGTTCAAGCGGGCAGCAGATTCCATCTCACTGAATATTGCTGAGGGCTCAATTGGTCAAACCAATAAAGAACAAGCAAAATTTATTGGCTACTCCATAAGATCGACTGCCGAATGTGTCACTTGCCTTTACCTGGCAATTCGAAGAACTTATATTTCTCAATCGGATTTCGATTCTCTCTATAGGAAGGCTGAAACATTAATAGGTAAAACAATTACTTTTCGGAAGGGAATTTAAAGCTATGATCTGAGTCCAAATACATTAGAGGTAGAAAGAGGTAGCTTTCTTGAGCTCAATCCTTCCATCTATGTACTTTGTAAATTGGTGGGTCCTTGGTCTTTTGTCCTTGGTCTTTTGTCCT
>JAYUXX010000165.1:0-4819 GCA_043752765.1 Saprospiraceae bacterium
TGCGATTTCTTCCGGATTTGGTTTCGAAAAATAATCTCCGTCTGAACCATACGCGGGACGGTGTGCCTTTGCGGTCAGGCAACATGGTTTGTTATCTAAATAATGATACCCATCTTGGTTTTGCATGACTTCATGCAGCATATATGCGGTAGCACCTCCGGGTATATCCTCGTCCAGGAACAAGATATTGTTTGTTTTGCGCAGTGAATTACCAATGGCATGTTCCAAATCAAATGGTAATAGTGTCTGAACATCAATAAGCTCCACCGAAATCGGGTAAGGCTTTAATATTTCTAAAGCAGATTGGGCAACTCTCACGCAGGAACCATATGTAACCAGCGTAATATCATTCCCTTCTTGCAGGATTTCGGGAACACCAAAGGGCACAGTAAATGTATCCAGATTCGCCGGACATTTTTCTTTCAAGCGATACCCGTTGAGACATTCAATGACCAGACCTGGTTCATTGGACTGCAGTAAAGTATTGTACATACCGGCTGCTTGTACCATGTTACGCGGCACACAAATACGAATACCTCTCAAAGAACCCAGAAGCATACTCATCGGAGACCCTGCATGCCAGATGCCTTCAAGGCGGTGTCCACGAGTACGAATAATCGCTGGAGCTGTTTGCAGGCCATTCGTTCGGTATCGTAGAGATGCCAGATCATCTGAGAGAGCTGTGATACCATAGATCAGGTAATCCAGGTATTGGATTTCGGCAATAGGTCTCAGTCCTCGAAGTGCGAGTCCAATAGCCTGCCCCATAATCGTCCACTCACGAATTCCCGTATCCCAAACTCTGTTTTTGCCAAACTTCTCCTGCAATCCTGCGAATCCCTGGTTGACATCTCCTATATAACCAACATCTTCTCCAAAGGCAACGACACGTGGATTATTTTCAAGTAATTGATCAAAATATTTATTTAATACCTGATATCCATTCATTGTCTCGGAATGCTCTGCATAAACAGCGGGTATAACGGCCACTTCAAGACAACTCCCCGGACCATCTGCATACAAATGAGTATTAAATGATTGCCGTCCTTCTTCTTGCCATCTGGCTAATAATTCATTCAGCGATTCATCCGAATATTCAAAATACCCATCGAGTAGGATTTTAAGTTTGGCTGCCAATGCCACCACCTCTGAAAAGAGTAATTCGATTCCCAGATGAAGCGACGTAGAAAAGGAAGCTAATTCGTCCGAGGTATTGATTTCTTCGGGTAATTGTTTAAAAATTTCTTGCAGCTCTTTTCTGTTTTCTCGTACCGGGTTTATAAATGCATCCCATGCTCTTTGTTTGCATTCGCGGGCATATGAAATAGCATTTTGTCTAAGTTCATCGATAGCCTGCTGAGTAGCAATTCCCGCATCCACCATCCACTCTGCCATTTTCACAATACAATCATTGTCAACTTCCCATTTCAATCGCTCAGCCGATTTGTATCGTTCATGACTCCCGGAAGTAGAATGTCCGAGAGGTTGAGTTACTTCCTGAATATGAAACACAGCAGGAAGATGATTTTTTCTCACCTTTTGCAGGCCTCTTTCATACATTTCACATAGTCCCGGATAATCCCAGGCTTTGGCTGTATAGAGATAGATACCCTCACCTCTTTCATCAATATGAAAACCTTCAAGTAATCTAGATATACTCTGCTTGGTCGTTTGTAAAGCTGTTGGGACAGATATCCCATAACCATCATCCCAGATAGAGATTGCCATGGGTGCTTTGATTACACCAACTGCATTTAAAGTCTCCCAAAAAACTCCTTCGGAAGTACTTGCGTCTCCTATAGTCACAAAACATACTTCATTTCCATGATTACTCATTTGCCACTCCTTACCTAATTCAGGGTGCTGCCGATACCAGGATGAGGCCTGGGCTATTCCCACGGCGCGTGCCATTTGGCCACCGGTTGAGGATATATCTGCTGAGATATTGTATCGATCATCCTGTGATAACCACTTTCCTTGATTATCGATCAACCGGGTTGCGTAATGGCAATTCATTTGACGTCCTCCTGAGAAGGGGTCGTTTTGAGTATCTGCATAAAGCTGGGCGAAAAAATCTTCAACAGTTGAAATCCCTGTTGCAAACATCCAGGTTTGATCACGGTAGTATCCCGACCTCCAATCACCTTTTTGAAAATGGCGGGCAAGAGCTACCTGAGGGACTTCTTTGCCATCGCCGAGGATACCAAATTTAGCTTTTCCACTAAGAACTTCTTTACGGCCTAACAGGCTTGCCTCCCGACTTACACAGCAAATCCAGAAATCTGAAAGGACTTCCTGTACAAATGAATTCTCTTCTTGTTTGGTCTGGTATTGTTTGAGGTGCTCAGCCGCAATATCTCTTAGCATAGAATCCAGGTGGTTAGATAGGCGGTAAAGGTACTGATTTCAGAATCCTTTCCTTTTAATTAGCCCACTTAGAGAGCCTGAATAAAAGTGTTCCCTAATTCCTGCTGATAGAGACTTCACCCCATACTTTGCCCTTAACTTTTTATTATCCTTTGATATTCAGAAATATGTATCTTTGCAGGCTAATTAATCACTTTTAATACAATGAATAAAGGAATTGTCAAATTTTTTAATGAATCCAAAGGATTCGGATTTATTAAAGATGAGTCGTCTGGTAAAGAGTACTTCGTACACGTCAGCGGTCTCTCAGAAAAGGTCAAAGAAAACGATGACGTCACATTTGATCTGATCGAAGGAAGAAAAGGACTTAACGCCGTGAATGTCAGGAAAGCATAGAAAGTTTTATTTCTTTTGAATCTAAAAACAAAAAACCCCGCTTGTGGCGGGGTTTTTTGTTTTACGCCCCTGTTCCGTAATACAGTATTCGAAATCCAACCAACAGTGGTTTGCCCCCGACAAATCCCGGACTGGAAGTACTTTCATTAACCTTTAAAAAATTACTTGTGGATTGTAAGATGGAAGGTCCTACCGAAATTCTACTTCCTGAATTGAGCACAAAGTCATATCCGAAACCCAGACTTAAAAACAATTGCGTCTTATTGAGTTCCAGGTCATTCTGACTGGTACTCAGTGAATGAAATACAATTCCTGATTCAATGAGAACAAGTTTCTCTTTTGAATTAACGATCTGTTTAAAATGCGCCCCACCTGAAAGAAAAAAATGGTTTGCCTTTTTGCTTAATTTGTATTGAAGCCTGACAGGTAACCCGACCGCGAGATACTCCGCTTTGTATTCATAATAAGAAAGACAATAATTTAATTCCCCATTCATAAAATCCATCGGAAAATTTGGACTGCAGTCAATCTGTCGAAGCGAGGCCTTTTGAAAACTAAACCCTATTTCCCAACCCCACAAAGGATGTCTTTGGAAAATTAAATTGCCTTCAGCCGTGACTGAAAAACTTGATTTCAATTCCTGATCGCTATCAGACCAGGATTCGATAAACCCAATTGCGGGCGTGACCGAAATTCCAAGGTGGATTCTTTTACTTTCCAATGAATCCTGAGCTTCAGCATTCAAACTAGTCCATATGAGAAGAAGGGCGATGAGTAAATTTTTCATGTAAAAGGTGCGGGTTATTCCAAATGTACCCATTTCCTCATCCTGGACATCTCCAAAAAAATCAAACCGTAAATACCTGGATATTTAGAGAACAAACTTCCACTTTCCATCTGGAAGGCACTAGTGCGCTTTTGTTTACATTTTAACTCTACCATAAATTTTATTAAGAGATTTTAAGAAACGCCTTCCGCAAACTTCTCGTCTTACTTATAATAAAACGCAACTGTCATGAAAAATCTTCTACTATTTACAATCTCTATCGCCATGCTGACTGCATGTGCTTCTGCCGACAAAATGCTTGAACGAGGTGACTATGATGGACTGGTGAATCTAGCCGCACGGAAACTATCTGGCAAGAAGAAAAAAGACACTTACGTCATCGCGCTTGAAGAAGGATTTGAAAAAATTACCCGCCGTGACATGGCCCGGATTGAAGCATTGAAAACATCAAACGATGCGAACGATTGGGAAGAGATCATTGCTATAGCCTCTGATATCGAAAGAAGACAAAATAAGATTGATCCTTTCCTCCCTCTAATAAGTAATACAGGCTATCAGGCAAAATTTACTTTCGTGCGTACCGATAAAATCATCCAAGAAGCAAAGAGTACTGTTGTCAATATTTATGAAAAGCATTTGGATGATATGGTAGCTTCAGCCCGAAAAGGAAATAAAAAATCCGCTCGTGAAGCCTTTGGTCTTATCGATCGTATAGGATCTCTTACCAATCCATATTATCAATCTGAACTGCGGGGTGAAATGGGGTCGTTAGGTATAAACCGCATTCTTCTGAACATTGAAAACAACAGCAACCTAATGATGCCTATTGGCTATGAAGAAGAACTGCTCTCCGCAGATTTCGCAAACATGGGAGGTAGTTGGGATCGTTTTTATACAGAGATAAATGAGGATATGACGGTTGATTACAAAGTTGTCCTGAAGATACTGGATGTTTCCACGACACATGATGAATGGCATGAGTTTCAATATCCGTACACCAAAGAGGTCAAGGACGGATGGGAATATGTGTTAGATCTGAATGGTAATGTGGCGAAAGATTCTCTGGGAAATGACATAAAACGTGACAAATTTATCAAGGTCAACGCTACCGTGGTTGAAACGATACAGAGTAAAAAAGCTTTTATCCGTTCCAGAATGGAAATTGTAAATGCGCATACAGGTGCCAGAACATATTCTCAGCCTTTGGAGATTGAAGATTGTTTCTCTCATACAGCCAGAAATTTCTTTGGAGATGAAAGAGCCATCGAT
>JAYUXX010000166.1:0-4812 GCA_043752765.1 Saprospiraceae bacterium
ATCTGATGCTTGTGGAAATACGAGCACATGTGTTCAGGTTATATTTGTTGATGATATTACACCACCTGTTATCACATGTCCGGTTAACGTCACTATTGAATGTACAGACAGTACATCGCCAGATAGTACAGGCACGGCTACAGCCATTGACAATTGCGATCTAACTCCTGAGGTAACCCTATCTGATGTAACAATTGCGTCTCAAACGTGTCCTCAGGAATTTTCGATAGTCCGCACATTTACGGCAGCGGATGATTGTGGAAATTCCAGTACCTGTATTCAAACCATCACAGTTGATGATAGTACTCCGCCTGTAATTACCTGTCCACCGAATGTAACATTGGAGTGTACGGATGATACATCTACGGAATCTACAGGGTTTGCGACTGCAACTGATAATTGCGACCCATTCCCGGGCGTTTCAGCAAATGATGTTACCATAGCAGGTGCGTGCGCACAAGCCTTCACAATCCAACGAACGTGGACGGCTACTGATGCTTGTGGAAACTCAAGCACATGCCTTCAAACATTATCAATAGTTGATACTATACCTCCTGCGATTACTTGTCCTGCCAACATCACTGTAGCATGTGCGAGTTTAGTTCCGCCGGCAAATAATAATTCTGTTTCTACCTCGGATAATTGTGGTGGCATAGTAACACTAACAAGTGGTGATGTCATAACAAACATGACTTGTACAAACCGATTTACTTTAACCCGTACATATGTGGCTACTGATGAGTGTGGAAATTCATCAACTTGTGCTCAAATAATAACAGTATTTGACAACACGCCGCCTACCTTAACCTGCCCTGCAAATATTACTGTTGCTTGTGCAAGTTTAGTACCATCGGCAAATACAGGGGCCATTCCAACAAGTGATAATTGCGGGGGAACCGTAACCGTAACAAGTGCTGACGTTATTACTAATATGACTTGTGCAAATCGCTTCACATTGACGCGTACGTATGCTGCTACAGATGTATGCGGAAATTCTGCAACCTGTGTGCAAATCATTAGCGTTTTTGATAACTCAGCACCTACAATTACTTGTCCTGCAAACGTGACCGTTTCATGTGCCAACCAGGTTCCCCCTGCAAATCCAGGTGGAATAGTCACAAGCGATAATTGCGGTGGCGTAGTCACAGTTACTGCTTCTGCGGATGTCATCACGAATATAACTTGTGCTAACAGGTTTACGATTACAAGAAGATATATAGCATCTGATGTTTGTGGTAATACAGCTACATGCAATCAAACCATTACGGTTTTTGATAATACACCTCCAACGATTACTTGTCCGGCAGGTGTAACGGTATCATGCGCAGCTCAAGTGCCGGCAGTGAATACAGGCAGTGTAGTATCATCCGACAATTGTGGTGGAGCAACTATAGTTACTCACGTTGGCGATGTGGTCACGAACATGACTTGTGCTAATCGGTTTACCCTTACAAGAACTTACAGAGCAACGGATCTTTGCGGTAACTCAGCAACCTGTAACCAGGTGATCATTGTCAATGATGTGACACCACCAGTGATCACATGTCCTGCAAATATTACCGTTGACTTTGGTGCCAGTACAGCTCCTGCTAATACAGGTACACCGACTACATCAGACAACTGCTCCGGAACAACTACAATTACTTTTACTGATATAATAACTCCAGGGGGTTGTGCTGAAGAATTTACGATAGCCCGAACTTTCGTAGCAACTGATGTTTGTGGTAATTCAGCTACCTGTCTTCAGACGATTGTCGTGGATGGTGATTGTATAATAGACCTTTCTTTGATTAAGGAATTGAATCCGGGACAAAGTAATATCTCCGGAGGTGACAATGTCACGTTCACCATTACCGTCACAAATGAAGGAGAAGTTGATATAAGCTCTATAACAATAATCGATTATATCCCGGTTGGATTCATGCTGAATGATCCTGACTGGACTCCTGGAATGGAAGGAAGTACCGGTATAAGTGCAACCATCACATTATCGATTGCGAATGGTGGATTGCCAGCAGGTGGTTTACAGCCAGGTCAAAGTGTGTCCGTCGAGATAACACTTATCGCGGATGAAGACATCCAACCAGGACTGTATATAAACGTAGCTGAGATTACTACGATCATCGATATTGAAGGCAATGACGTCAGCGATATGGACATCGATAGTGATCCGGATGATGATGACACAAATGATCCTCCGGGAGAAGATGATATTGATCCGGCAGAAGTGTGTATTACTCCGGTACCTGAAATCGTGGGCGATAATTTTGTTTGTCCCGGGGATACGGTTACTTATACATTAATAAATTATAACCCTAATAATACATACACATGGTCACTGCCTAATGGAGGTGGTATTATCATCCAGGATAATGATTCAAGCATTGTCGTGGTATTCCAGAATGATCCAGGTGGACCGTTCACTGTCAGAGTAACTGAAAGTGCTGGTGGCACTTGTTCTGGAACTGATTTCCACGTGGTTTATATACAGGGTGATGAGATACTGGCATGTAATGATCACATCAATATCTCGATTGATGAGGATTGTGAAAGTGTCATTCTCAGTGGAATGATTCTGGAAGGAGAACTCTTTGGCGACAACAATTATATCGTGATCATCATAGATCAAAATGGTGACACCATTCCAAATGCAACCGTTACGGTTGATCATATTGGTCAAACCTTTACTGTAAAAGTCATCAGTGAATGTAGCGAAACAAGTTGTTGGGGAACCATCACTGTAGAAGATAAACTCCCACCGCAGATTATATGTGAGTGTCCTGTTGGCGGAGTATCCATAGATGGTTTTACGGGAACACTGGATATCAATAGTTCAACATGGACTCGTCCAAATACAATGTTACAAGGAGGAACTTGTACTGTTGGAGCTGCAAATGTTCCATATGTTTCATTCCCATTCTACCTTGATATGGCTGGTAACAACCAATTTGATGTAGTGACATTTACTGCGCCAGGAGGGGACAGCTTTATTGCTTTGTATGAAGGTAGTTTCGATCCAAATTCTCCTTGTCTGAATCTGGTAGCTGCGGATGATGATGCCGGACCTGGATTCTTGTCACAAATCGTGGCTACCCTTGAGGCGAACCAAACGTATATTCTGGTAGTCACCACTTTCAATAATGATGGTGATGACTTTGGTGATTTTGAAATCACTATTTCAAGCAACTCCAGTGTATTTGTGGTTGATCCTGCATG
Organism: Saprospiraceae bacterium; assembly: GCA_043752765.1. Lineage (GTDB taxonomy): Bacteria > Bacteroidota > Bacteroidia > Chitinophagales > Saprospiraceae > Opimibacter. The sequence continues at coordinate 3,217 of JAYUXX010000166.1, forward strand.
TCAGATTACTTGCCTGGATGTAGAGCAACTAGTTGCTGGTTATATTCCAGCAGATCTCATACCTGAAGTAATTGACAATTGCGGAGGTGCAACTATTGAAGTTATTGATGTCGATCTGAACTTCGATAATTGTGAAGGAGGATTTGTATTAGTGACCTGGCAAGCAACTGATATAGCAGGTAATACTGCGGTTTGTGTCCAGGAGTTCACAATCATACCGCTGACGCTTGACAGTCTTGTATGTCCTCCTGCTTACGAAGGCGTCTGTGGAGGCAGTGTTGATCCGACGATTACGGGATGGCCTCAAATTGATGGTGTAGACCTCAACGATGATAATGGCCTTTGCAACATATTTGCAGGCTATTGGGATAAGGAATTGAATGAATGTGGGGGTGGCCGAAAAATCGTACGTACCTGGACAATTTTAGACTGGTGTACTGTAGAAACTGTAGAATGTGTGCAGGTCATCAAGCTTTCAGATAATGAAGGTCCTGTATTGACATGCCCATCGGATCTGACAGTAGGTACTGACTTCTGGTATTGTTATGCTAATGTCAGTGTGCCTAAACCACAAGCAATAGATGAGTGTAGCGAAATAGAAACTTATAGTCTGTCATCAACAGGTGGCGTTGTGGTTGCTTTTGGAAATAATTATGTGATCAATAATCTTGGTCTCGGTACGTATACACTGACGTGGACAGTCACAGACGAATGTGGTAACTCCAGTACATGTAGTTTCACAATTACTGTCGAAGATGATGTGGTCCCTGTTGCAAATTGTGATCTGCATACCATAGTGAGTCTCACTAACGATGGACCGCAGGGCATTACCCTTGTTCCGGCAAGTGTCTTTGATGATGGATCCTATGACAACTGTGGTCCGGTAACTTTCCGTGCCCGTCGTATGGATAGCTGTATTGATTTCGACTGGACTACCGAAGGTGCATGTATCGATGATACTCCGGGTGGAGTGCCTCCTGTCAATAGCAGAGACCGTGGTACTGTTCACAGACCATGTGTACCATTTGCTTGTTGCGATGTTGGTCAGGGTCCAATTATGGTTGAACTCGAAGTGACGGATGCATCAGGTAATGTCAACTATTGTATGATCGAAATTGAAGTGCAGGATAAGATTTCTCCTTTTGTAGAATGTCCTCCGGATATCACCATCAGTTGTGATTTCTGGTTCGCGGTAGAAGAAGGAACGTTTGTGGATGGCGAAGGAAACAATAACGGCAATCTTGATGAAGATCCATTGAGTCCGATATTCGGAAATATGTTTGACGGTTTCCGTTATGACGAAAGTGATAGAGGTGACATCATCATTAATGACCCGGGAAATGACCAGGTTTCACAGCCACACTTCTGGGGTATTGATGGATTTGCTGACGATAATTGTGAAGTAAATCTACAAGTCAGAGTTAGAGTGATCGATGATTGTAGTGGTGGAGATCTTCCTGCTAATGCGCCTCCGGGGGCAGTAAAGCTGATTGAGCGCCGTTTCAGCGCCAGTGATGGTAATGAGGGCATCGCACCGGGCACATGTACGCAGCGTATTTGGGTGATTGATTTCGAACCATTCTTTATCACAGATGT
>JAYUXX010000167.1:0-1883 GCA_043752765.1 Saprospiraceae bacterium
GAAATATCTACCTTTCACCTCTTATAAATAATTACTAGAAAAGGAACGTTAACCTAGTCTCTATTAGTAATTCGATGGAGAGAAATTAAACAATGCAAATTTGTGAATATGTCATTTTTAGGTTTTTCATACTCCCCAAAATCATGTTGACTGCATGGAGATAGACAATAATAAATATTACATAGAATTAAACTACACTTTTATGGCAACTAGTAAGAAAGATTTGAATGAAATAGATCAATACATCGCAAGCTTTCCTTCTGATGTTCAGGAAAAACTGGAAAGCATGCGCGAGACCATTCGTAAGGCAGCTCCCGATGCTGAAGAATTGGTGAGCTACGGTATTGCAACATTTAAGTTAAACGGCAACCTCGTCCATTTCGGAGGATTTAAAAACCATGTTGGCTTTTATCCTGCACCAAGTGGCATTAAAGAATTTCAAAAGGAATTGTCAGTTTTTAAAGGTGGCAAGGGATCTGTTCAATTCCCCCATGACAAACCCCTCCCTCTTGCTCTTGTCACGAAGATTACTAAATTTCGGGTCAAAGAGTATTTAAATAAAAAATAAGGTAGTCTAAATTATCGTTAGCGAATAATCAGGTCGTCAATACCTATCCATGCTCTCCTGGGTCTCATCCTTTCGTCGCATTTCCTTAAATTACATTATCAAACCAAATTAACTCAGTTTTTATACTCAATGGAGAACACAAACTATTTGATCTATACACCTTCCTACATGTCTAAAATCATTTCATGAAATATTTTCTTTTCACACTTATATGTATGTTTCATCAGGTAGCCTCAGGTCAGATAGATTCTATATATGACCAGGGTGTTTACAGGACATTTATTTTGCACCTGCCAGAAGGATACAATGAAAACATCGAATATCCCGTGGTGTTAAATCTCCATGGCCTAGGTTCTAATGCCTTCGAGCAACAATTATATTCGCAGTTTGACGCAATTGCCGACGAAGAAGGTTTTATCGTGTTGTACGTCGATGCCATCAATAACAGCTGGGATCTATTTGGAAATACGGATGTAACATTTCTTTCGAATCTGATCGATACCATTCGTGAAAATTATTCAACCAATAATTGCCTCTTTTCGATGGGGATGTCACAAGGTGGATTTTTATCTTATAAACTTGCCTGTGAATTACCACAAAATCTAACTGCTATGGCAATTGTAACAGGCAACATGCTCGAAGCCTGGCAGATCACATGTTCTGTCCCGGAAGGGATGCCGGTTATGCATTTTCATGGAACTGCAGATCAGGTGGTGAACTATAATGGATCCTTTGGAATTTCACCGGTAGAAGAAACTGTTCAATGGTGGGCGATGGAAAACAATTGTAACGTAGCACCTGCAATTACTGAACTTCCCGACATCAATCTGAACGATGGATCAAGTGTAGAAGAATACAAGTACAGCGGGTGTATGCCCGGAACCGAAGTGATTTTATATAAGGTTACGAATGGAGGACATACGTGGCCAGGAGCGTTTCCAATTCAATCACTCGGCAATACAAATCAGGATATCAATGCAAGTGCCATCATTGGAAATTTCTTTGAGGGTAAATGCACTGAGGCTACAGGGATACATTCAGCCTCATCCGATTATCCTGTTTTAATCTACCCTAACCCCGCAACTCAAACAATTAAATTTGAATGGCAAGAAAAGGAGTTTGATCTTGAAGTATTCGATGTTTCGGGAAGAATAATATTTGAACGGAAGAAAATTTCCGAGCGCACAGAGGTGATTTGCTCCGCCTTTAAGAACGGGATTTATTATGCGTATTTGAAAACAGTGGATGGATTACAGTCGAGCAAGAAATTTATACTATCGAATTAAAATATTTAATGGTTGCAAACGTCTCTAAG
>JAYUXX010000168.1:0-4802 GCA_043752765.1 Saprospiraceae bacterium
CAAGAATTCAAACAAGGTAACCTTACAATAGAACCAAAATCAAAATTCGGTTTGGATCTTGCGATTGTATCAGACTTTCCGCTGGGTGAAGTAGTTTCCTTCGGTCCTGAGCTTCACTATCTTCAAAAAGGTTACAAGATTGAGGATATAGGCGGTCCATTGGGAGAGTTAACTGCAACTTTTAATTACCTCGAGCTACCAATGCTCATTAAGTTCAATTTTGGAGAAGAGGCTAAGTTCTTCGTTATGGGTGGTCCAAGTGTGGGTTACTTATTGAGTGGCAAGACTGATGATAATAATGGGAACAATGATGAGATCGATTATGAGTTCTTTAATCGGATCGAATTAGGTGCTCACCTGGGTGCCGGTATCGGTGCAGGTCCTGTTGTGTTCGACATCCGATATTTATTAGGTATTTCCAATCTTTCAAAAGATATTCCTGATGCTGAAGTTCGTAATACCGGATTTGGCGCAGGTATAAGTGTACTTTTCTAAGCAAGCAAACCTTGGGAGCTCATGCCAGCATGGGCTCCATTCTAAGGTAAGCCATGGGAAATACATACCTTTGGCGCCCTTATGAGTTCGGTAAAAGAAAGGATCGATTTGGCCAGATTACCCCAACATGTGGCGGTGATTATGGATGGCAATGGTCGCTGGGCTAAGGAACATGGGAAACCCAGAATCTGGGGTCACCGAAACGGTGTGAAAGCGGTCAGAGAAGTTACAGAATCGGCTGCTGAAATCGGGATACAATGGTTGACCTTATATGCATTCTCTACTGAAAACTGGAACCGGCCCCGTCTTGAGGTTGGAGCTTTAATGGATCTTTTGGTCAGCACAATACGTGAGGAACTAGAGTCCATGAACAAGAATAATATACGTCTAGGGGCGATAGGAGATCTGGATCGCCTGCCCCCAAAGACAAAAAAGGCCCTTCTGGAAGGTATTGAAAATACCAAAAACAATACCCGTATGACCCTTACCCTCGCACTGAATTATTCAGCGCGCTGGGAAATCACGCAGGCAATGCAAAGGGTAGCTTCCGAAGCTATCGGGAACAATCTCAAACCGGAAGAAATCAATGAAGCGAAAGTGAACGCTTTCCTTACGACGGCTCATATGCCTGATCCGGAATTGTTGATCCGTACCAGTGGAGAACACCGTATCAGCAATTTCCTCTTATGGCAGATAGCCTATACAGAGTTCTATTTTTCAGATATATACTGGCCTGATTTTGATAAGGAACAGTTCTATACAGCGATATTAGACTACCAACATCGCGAGAGACGATTTGGCAAAACCAGTGAACAGCTCACCCACACATAAACCCAGCAGACAACACAATACCGTTGGTATTCGTTTTTGACGCAGATAACTTGATCACCCGTATGAAGAGTTTGAGATACACGAAGAAAATTATTTTCTTTCTTGCTTTTAGTTTCCTGTACACATTCAACTTGCTTTCTCAAACGCCCACTATAGAATATGGCGCTGTTCAGGAATTGGAAATCGGGGGAATTGAGGTAAAAGGTGTCTTTTTTAGTGATCCGAATGCTATCAAATCTGTAGCCGGATTACAAGTTGGACAGATTATAAAAATTCCCGGCACTGACATCACCCGGGCCATGAAGAACCTTTGGAAACTGAGGCTTTTCGATGATGTCCAGATCACCCAGGACAAGAAAATCGGCAATATCATTTTCCTTTCGATCCACCTTATGGAACGCTCGCGGCTGGCGGGCTGGTCCTACAGGGGAGTAAAGCAAGGTCTGCACAATGACCTAAATGATGTGGTTACACCTTTTCTTATTAAAGGCCAGGTAGCAGGTACGGCTATGCAGATAAATGCATCAAACGCCATTGAAAAATACTTTACTGAAAAGGGATATCTCGATGTGGTCGTTACTACAAAAGAAGAAGAAGCTTCAGATCGCGTGAATGCCATTAACCTGGTTTTTGATATTGATACGAAAGAGAAAATCACAATTGAAGACATCACTTTTGCGGGCAATGAAGTAGTCAAAGAAAAAAAGCTCAGAGGCCTCATGAAAGAGACCAAAGCGAAATCCCACATTTTGAAAAAATCCAAGTATATCGAAAGTGATTTTGATTCGGATAAGCTTGCCGTGATCGCTCACTACAATACACTCGGGTACAGAGATGCAAAAATTACGAACGATTCAATCTGGAGAGACGCCGAAGGCATGAAAATGTTGATCACCATAGATGAAGGCGATAAATATTATTTCGGGGATATCTCCTGGAAAGGCAATACGAAATATGATGCAGAGGCACTCAACAAAGTTCTTGGTATACGCAAAGGTGAAGTTTATAATGAGGAACTTTTGGATTCACGTTTGCGCTTCAGTATTGATAGCCGCGATGTGAGTTCGATCTACATGGATGATGGATATTTGTTTTTTAATGTCGAGCCTACCGAAATCTCTGTTGAAGATGATACCATCGATATTGAAATGCGGATTTTTGAGGGTCCTCAAGCCACGATAGATGAGGTCATTATTAAAGGCAACACGCGTACGCATGAGCATGTCATACGCCGCGAATTGCGTACACAACCCGGCCAGAAATTCAGCCGCTCGGACATCATTCGCTCCCAAAGACAAATTATAGCTCTTGGTTATTTTAATCCGGAGAATCTTGGAATCCAGACACCGGTCGATCAAACGAATGGAACCGTTGATATTATTTATGAAGTAGAAGAACGACCATCGGATCAGCTTGAGTTAAGTGCAGGATGGGGTGGATTCGGACGTAGCAAAGTGATCGGAACCTTAGGCGTTACATTCAATAATTTTTCGCTTCGAAATATTTTTAATCGGGATGCCTGGAGTCCCTTACCCCAGGGTGATGGTCAACGTTTTTCGATTCGTGCACAGACGAATGGTGACTTCTTTCAATCCTATAATTTTTCATTTACCGAACCCTGGTTAGGAGGCAAACGACCTAATTCATTTACAGTCGGTGGTGTACTTACTAAGTATAATCAGGAATTTTTTAGTGGCGGAAAACTGGCGATCGGAAGGGCTTATGTGGGACTTGGATCGAGATTAAAATGGCCGGATGATAACTTCGTATCGAATACAACACTTAATCTTGAATACCTTAATCTTGAAGACTATTCCACAGGGGATTTCAGAGATAAATTTGGTAATGTAATTTCGGATGGATTTTTCAATAACTTTTCTATATCACAAACCATTGCAAGGACTACTATCAATGAGCCCACTTTTCCAAGATCAGGTTCCCAGATAAGTCTTACACTTCAGGCTACATTACCATATTCACTTCTTGGTCGTAACGTCGACGTAAACAATCCAACTGAGCTGTATCGCTTTGTCGAATATCATAAATGGCGTCTTGATGCCGAATGGTATACACCTGTTGTCGGCAAACTTGTACTAAAAACATCTACAAAGATGGGCTTCCTCGGATTCTACAATAAAGATATCGGAGCACCACCCTTTGAAAGATTTGAAGTTGGTGGCGATGGATTGAGTAATCAGCAATTTGGGATTACCGGAAAAGACATTTTGGCTATGCGTGGGTATGAAACGGAGGATATTGCAGCCAATCAATTTGGAGGCGCAACAATCTTCAATAAATTCACGGCTGAATTACGTTATCCACTTTCGTTGAATCCCAGCTCAACCATTTTCGGACTATTGTTTCTGGAAGGTGGCAATGCATGGAAAAATTTTGATGACTACAATCCCTTCGATCTCAAACGGAGTGCAGGTGTAGGCGTAAGAGCATATCTTCCGATGTTTGGTCTTCTTGGATTTGATTTTGGTTACGGCTTTGATAATGTTACCAAGATCAGGAATGGTGCAAAATGGACTGAGTTTGGTAATTTCAATATCATCCTCGGATTTGAACCAGATTAATGATCAGGCCTTATTTTCATTTTTTATCCATTTTACTGCTCACAGCTTTTTTAAGCTCGTGCGCTACATATCCCAAGGGTAGCTTTCGCAGTGAACTACTTCCTCGTCCGGTCTATTCTGAAAAAAAATTCTGGGCTGCACTCCCCTCCGAGATTGATAGCGCTGATGCGGTTCCAATTCCTATCTGGAAAGACGAACAGGCCCACTCACCGGTAGATGTTTTTTTTATTCACCCCACTACCTATACCGGTAAGGCTAATAGTCATCAGTGGAATGCGGATATAACAAATGAGAAAATAAATCTGAAAACGGATAAATATCCAATTCGTTACCAGGCAAGTATTTTCAATGGCGCAGGCCGTGTGTATGCGCCGCGTTATCGCCAGGCCCATCTCAGAAGCTTTTATGAAAAGAAGCAAATAGCTGAAGCAAGAGAATCATTAGATTTCGCATACGAAGATGTGCGGAATGCATTTCAATATTATCTCGATCACTATAATCAAGGGAGACCATTTATCATCGCGGCCCATAGTCAGGGTACCTATCATGCCGGCAAACTGTTATTGGAATTTATTGATGGTAAACCTTTACAGGAAAAATTTATAGTTGCATATATTCCAGGACTTCCGGTTGCCTCTGATTATTTTAAAAATTTATCCGCATGTATTACACCGGAAGAAACGGGATGCATTTGTAGTTGGCGGACAGTTCGTGAAGGAACCTTGTTGAATAATATGCATTATCCCGAGAAAGATATTATTGTTACCAATCCGATCACGTGGAGTTGTGATGAAGAAATATGCGAGAAGGATGTACAGCAAGGAGCTATTCTTCGAGACTTTAATACGCTCGTTCCTTCGTTAGTAGGTGCGGAGGTGTATAAAGATTTTCTTTGGG